>CAZOHQ010000234.1:2029-4161 GCA_964579455.1 uncultured Syntrophaceae bacterium
GAACCGAGAGGGAGAGGGGATAAATAGGTTGCAATTTTTGAATATTAGATATAGAAGTGGCTACAATCGTCTGACACTTGAGCAGACCGATGATTGAATGGTGCTGTTTTGCGTGTCGTGTATTGTGCGTGGAGGAGCTGTCCGGATCACTTTGGGCAGCTTTTTTTGTGGTTCAGAAAGCCGGCATGCATCGCATCCGGCTGTTTTTTTAGAAGAAGAGTGTTGGTAACGGTGTTTGTCCAATCGGATGCCACCTTCGATTTTCACGATGATTTCAAAAACCGGGAATATGATGTATTTCTGACAGCCCGCAGTATTAAATAACTCGCCGGCATGCTGTAGACGACTCCCGTTTGCATTATGTGCCCGGCAAATGAATGGTGATTATGGATTTTCAAGAATTAGGATTAAATGCGGAACTGGTCCGCGCGGTGAAGGCGTTGGGTTTTTTAACCCCGATGCCGATACAGGAGCAGGCTATTCCCGTGCTGCTTGGCGGCAGGCGGGATGTTGTGGGATCGGCACAAACCGGTACCGGGAAAACAGGGGCTTTTGGTCTGCCGCTGCTTCAGCTTATCGACAGGTCGCTACCACAGCCACAGGCGCTTGTTCTATGCCCAACCCGCGAGCTTTGCATACAGATAACGAATGACATAAAGCAGTTTTCATCTTACATGGAAGGCGTCCGTACGGCTGCAGTATACGGCGGTGCCAGCATCGTTGCCCAGATAAAGCAGATAAAACGAGGTGCCCAGGTAATCGTAGCGACGCCGGGGCGACTGAATGATCTGCTTCGGCGAAAAGCGGTGAATATGGGACATGTTTCTGTGGCGGTTTTGGATGAAGCCGATGAAATGCTGAATATGGGATTTAAGGAAGATCTCGACTTAATCCTGGCAACACTGCCGCAGCATCGGCGTATATGGCTGTTTTCTGCGACCATGCCTTCGGGCGTTGCTGCGATTGCAAAGAAGTATCTTACTGATCCGGTGAAGATAAACGTAAGCGGTAAACACCAAAGCCCGGAGAACATCGAGCACACCTGCTACACGATACAGGAAAAAGACCGGTATGAGGCCCTGAAACGGATTCTCGATTTTTCTCCCGGAATTTTCGGCCTGGTATTCTGCCGGACCCGAAAGGAAACACAGGATGTGGCCGCCAGGCTGATGCAGGACGGCTATGACTCGGATGCCCTTCATGGGGAATTGTCCCAGGCACAACGGGACAGCGTAATGCAGAGATTCCGAAAGGCATCGATTCGTATTCTTGTGGCAACTGATGTAGCGGCACGCGGGCTTGACGTGAATGACATCACACACGTGATTCATTACAATCTGCCGGATGAGCCAGAGATGTATATTCACCGCAGCGGGAGGACGGCGCGCGCAGGAAAACATGGATCGTCGATTGCACTGATCAATGTGAAAGAAAAATACCGACTCCAGGTGATTGAGAAGCGATTGAAAATCCGGTTTGATTTCGGGAAAATCCCTGATGGACCGGGAATTTGTAAAAAACAACTCCTCAATCAGATCGGGAAAATTGTTGATACAAAGGTCAACGATGCCGATATCGCCGAATACCTGCCTGCCGCGTATGAAGCCCTGCGCGGAATAGATAAAAATGAGCTGATAAAACGATTTGTGTCTTCCGAGTTTAATCATTTTATCGACTATTACCGCCATTCCGGCGATATTAACGTGAAATCCCTGAAAACGGCCGGCACTGGTGCCGGAGCGGCGAACCCAAAGACCCGCGTGAAAAACAACAGGAAAAACGGTCTGAAAGATAGCCTGAAAGACAGCAGGAAAGACAGAAAAGCTCAGCGGTTTTTTATCAACATCGGGCGGCTGGATAAAATTAATGAAGGCTCCATCGTACAGCTGATATGTGACCACTCTGACATCCGGGCAAACATGATCGGCCAGATCAATCTGAAACGGTCATACTCCTTTTTCGAGGTGGAGAACCGGGCGGCTGGTATGATGCTCCAGTCAGTAAAGAACGCCAAGTTCTATGGCAGAGACGTTACGGTTCGGGAAGTTTTCGATAAAGACCCCGGCATCAATACGGGCGGAAGCCATAAGAAACATAATAAACGGCGTCAGCATCTCGCTGCCGCCATGTGA
>CAZOHQ010000235.1:0-4151 GCA_964579455.1 uncultured Syntrophaceae bacterium
ACTCGGCCGACCAGTTCCTGTTTCAGTTGCCCGATCGATAGCATGAAGCCGCCCCATCGCGGCTCTTGCCACATGTCAGCGAGTGTCGCGCTCTGGAATTGACCAATCGTCTGCTCAGCCCAGGTGGCGAAGGCCTCACTGGAGAGGCCCGTCTCGGCAACGGTACGTTCGATCAGTGCTGCGTGCGCAATGGATGCAAAACGCCGCCAATACACTGGGACGTCGGTAAACAGGCCGGACGTGTTGAGTTGGCCATCGACCGCAGCGACGATCGCCACCGCGAGCCGCAGGCGCTCGCACAGATCGGAGAACTGCTGCCGCCGGGCGTATATATCGCGATGACCGGGCGGATCTTTGATCCCAACAAGGTCAGAAAAAACCTTGATCTCAACCGGTTTGAAGACACCTGATGAAATCATCGAGAGTACTTTCCGTAGCAAGTAACCACATATCGTAATGAAGCTTACCATCTTTTCACGACTAGTTATCATATATATTATCATATTTTCTGCCGTCGCAGCCGTAAACCTGTTTGCCATTAACCAGTTTGAAAGACTGAACCGGATCACTAATTCTATCCTTAATGTTGACAATCAAATGCTGTCCATCCAGAAAGTGTTGACCGATTCACTGTTTTCACAGATGCGTTACGGGGAAAAAGGCATTCTTACCAAGGACCCCGCCCTTTTTGATCAATTTTATGTGGCCGGGGATACCTTCGACAAAAACTTCAAAGAGGCAACGCAACTCGCCGATGATCAGGCAAAAGACCTGCTTAAAAAAGCAGAATCGTTTTACAAACAATATCAATTACTGCTTCTTGAAGAGATAGAATATATAAAAACCAATCAAACGTATGACCCGAAGCGCTACAAGGAGGGGAAAGAATACAATCTGAGCGAGCTGATTGACGTACTCAGGCAACTCAAAGAGTATAGTCAAGAAAGCACGTACAGCAAGGTCAGGATACTTAACAAAGCTGGTGATGATTCACGTTCGGCCGCCCTCGTTATGATAGCAGCTATTTTTATCCTCGGCGTAATCATCCCTGTCATTGTAACTATAAGCATTATAAAGCCTCTGTCTATTATGAAGAAGAAAACACAGGAAATTTCGAGGGGCAACTTTGAAGGCGGGATACACATTACTTCCCCACCTGAAATAAGGGATCTTGCTGACGCACTTAATCTTATGTGTTTGAAGCTCAAAGAAGTGGATAAAATGAAAACAGATTTTCTGTCTGTCATGTCCCATGAACTTCGGACGCCTCTCACATCCATTAAAGAGGGAGCAACCCTGCTTCTGGACGGTATAGGGGGGACAGTTACCGTCAAACAGAAGAAGCTTCTGGACATTATTCTTCAGGAAGATAAACGCATGATCGATCAGGTCAACTCACTGTTGGATTTATCCAAGATGGAAGCTGGCATGATGCCGTATAATTACATACGATCGCTTATTTCTCCGCTAATCAAGAATATCATTATCGAGATGGAATCCATGGCTCAGACCAAAGATATAGCCATAGAAGAAAAGATTGCCGATGCACTTCCACCTGTAAATATAGATGCGGAAAAAATAAGCCATGCATTGAGGAACCTGGTAGCAAATGCCATCAAGTTTACTCATCGTGGTGGTTGTGTTATAATATCAGCCAGAGCGGACGATACATATGTAGAAATTTCTGTATCAGATACCGGTCCTGGCATATCTCGGGAGGATATGGAAAAAGTCTTTGACAAATACCATCAGGTGCATCCTGCCGATTCAAACCAGATACGGGGAACCGGGTTGGGACTCGCTATTGTCAAAAACATTATAGATGCTCATGGAGGCACCGTATGGGTAGAAAGCAAACTCGGAGAAGGAAGTACCTTCACCTTTGCGTTGCCATTGTAATCGTTATCACACTTTGCAGCTGCACCACTCTGAGCAATTTCGAGAAACGGATAGAGATTATAGACCACATGCATTTGGGTGACAGGATCCTGTCCCAAGGAGATACCTCTCAAGCCCTCAAGGAGTATCAGAAGGTCATCTCCCTCTCCCCCCATGAACCTCCCGCTGACAGGGCGCTTTTTAACATTGGTTTGATATACGCTCACCATAAATACCCTCAACGAGATTATAAGAAATCGATCACGTTCTTTAAAAGAATGATAGACGAATTTCCGGAAAGCCCCCTCCTTGAAGAGGCAACGGTATGGGTAGAGGTTCTTCAGGTTATCGAAGAAGGAAAACAGTCCAATATCTCATTACGAAAGGAAAAGATAAAATTAGAAGAGAGAATAGAGATATTCAAACAAAAAATACGTGCCAACAGGTCCAACACATTTCTCTTTAACGGCAACATTTCCCAATCCCTCATGGAATATCAGAAGGTTATATCCATGTATCCCCATGTCTCTCCCGGTGACAGAGCGCTTTTTAATATCGGTTTGCTATACGCTCACCATAAAAACCCTCAACGAGATTATAAGCAATCGATCACTTTCTTTCAAAAAATGATAGACGAATTTCCGAAAAGCCCCCTGATTGATGAGGCAACGGTATGGATAGAGATACTGCAGGTTATAGAAAAAATGAAACGGGTAGATATCGATATCGAAAAGAAGAAGAAAGACCTCGAGAAATAGGAAAATATTGTGTCTCCGGCAAATCATATATTAGTAGTAGACGATGACAAAAACCTTCTAGAGCTGGTAAAGATGCGTCTGGAATCGGCTTCATATACCGTAGATACCGCCCTTAATGAAGACGACGCCTTGGGAAAAGCAAAAAACCGGGTATTTCATATCTCGATTGTTGACCTCCAGCTTGAGAGTACAAACGGCATAGACCTCATGGAGAAATTGCACCTGATCAATCCGGATATGCCCGTCATTATACTCACCGCCCATGGTTCCATTGAAAGTGCCGTAAAAGCCATAAAAAAGGGCGCCTACAGTTACCTTACAAAACCATTCGATGCGCCCGACCTTCTGTTACAAATAGATAAGGCCTTGGAAAAGCAAAAGTTATCATCCGAGATAAAAAGACTCAAAGGATTATTACATGAGCATTACGACTTTTCAAATATCGTGACTCGAAGCGAAAAGATGCGCCGGGTGCTCGATAAGGTTCTTCGCGTAGCAAAAACGGATTCCACCATTTATATAGACGGAGACAGCGGCACCGGCAAGGAGCTCATCGCAAAAGCTATACACTTGAGCAGTAACCGAAAAGACAAAGCCTTCGTGGATATAAATTGCGCGGCCCTCCCTGAATCTTTACTTGAAAGCGAGCTGTTTGGACATAAAAGGGGATCCTTCACAGGCGCAACAACAAGCACGGAAGGTCTATTCACACAGGCCCATGAAGGTACTATCTTTCTCGACGAGATAGGAGATATGCCCCTTTCGATACAGGCCAAGCTTCTGCGGGTACTGCAGGAACGCCGGTTTTACCCTATAGGCGCCAAGAATCCAGTAGAAGTGGATGTGAGGGTTATAGTCGCCACCAATAAAGACTTAGAGTATGAAATGAAACAGGGGTTATTTAGAGAAGATCTCTTTTACAGGATTCATGTTATACCTATTCACCTTCCTCCTCTTAAGAAAAGAAAAGAGGACATTCCTCTCCTGGTCGATTTGTTCAGAAAATTCTTCAGCGAAGAAATGGGCAAGGAGATAAAAGGCTTAACACCTCAAGCGATGCAACTGTTGCTTATGCATGACTGGCCTGGCAATGTGAGACAATTAAAAAATATGATCGAATATGCGGTGGCGATGAGCCGGCAAGACATGATAACAGAAGACCTGTTCCCCGAATTCAATCAGGAAATAATTCCTGAGCAAACGCTTACGCCACTCAAGGAGGCCAAAGATAGTTTCGAGAGAAATTATCTGGTTACCATCCTTGAATCTACTCATGGCAATGTCAGCAAAGCCTCAAAATTAGCAGGGAAATACCGTGCTGACCTCTACAATCTTCTCAAGAAATACCATCTCAATCCCAAGGATTTTAAGAAAAAAGGTTTGAAAAATTCGTAGAAAGCTCCGCTATCCCATTGTGTGGTATCGTAATGGGGAGCAAACGCGCGGAAATGAAAACCTTTGCCTCCCTTTATTTCAGGACGACTGAAGTCACCCCTATCAACCTGTCGAGTTGCC
>CAZOHQ010000236.1:0-4151 GCA_964579455.1 uncultured Syntrophaceae bacterium
TCACTTCCGGGTGCATCGGGCAGATATAGTCGGTCTTTGTCGAGGGAAGCGGAGCCCCGGAGGGTTCCAGTGCCATCCCGCACTTGGGACAGCTTCCCATGGTGGGCTGCGTGATCTCCGGGTGCATGGGGCAGGTATAGAGGACCGACCCGCCGATCGCAGCTTCAGGCGCCGTCTCCTTTTGAAGGTAGTGCTCGGGATCCTTTTTGAACTTGTTCAGGCAATGTTCGCAGCAGAAGTAGAAGTTCTCCCCCTTATACGTGTAGTGATGTGGAGAGTCGGCCGTCACGTCCATCCCGCAGACAATATCCTTCAGCACACCCCCTTCCGCCCTCCCCTTTTTCAGGTAGTGTTCCGGGTCTTCTTTGAATGTGTTCAGGCAGTGCTCGCTGCAGAAATAGAAATCCTCCCCTTCATACCGGTAGTGATTCGGCGATTCGGTCGACACGTCCATCCCGCAGACGATGTCCTTCAGCGTGCCGCCTTCTCTCATGTGGTCGGAGTTCATGGCCATTCCCCCCTTATTCGTTCCCCTTCTTGTTGCTGGTTCTCCTGAGCACCCTTTCAAGGCTCGTGAACCCTATCTCCCCCTGGCCCAGGACCGTTTGCACAAACCGCAGTTTATCATCGCGCCCGTAGGTATCAAAAAGATTCAGGAATCGGCGCAGGCCAATAATATAACACTGTTGGTACCCCGGATTCAATGGATATCTCCGGGCCGAGCCGATCGCCCTCTTCTCGCCGATACCTGTTTTCGTCAGATACTCCGCCGCCTCGGGGATATCCATTTCCCCGGTCTGGAGGCCGATGTCGACCTTTCCTCTCACGGCGCGCCAGAGTCTGCGTCTGGCCAGCAGCAGGCGATCCGACGACCCGTTAAAGTAGCCTGTCAGTTTCATCAGTTCCTCCGCGAAGCAGGCCCATCCCTCGAAGAAGATGGGCTGTTCAATGGCCCTGCGACAGCTCCTTTTCAGGCTCCAGCGTGAGATATCCAGGAGGTGATGTCCCGGATAGGTTTCATGGGCGGAGAGCACCGGGTATTCACGGAGGTCCTCCCCCTGTGACGCATGGGCATCGATGACATAGAAGATCCCTCCCGAGGGAGGGTGTCCGGGGGATATGCTGTAACTGGAGGCCGATCGGATAGCCGAGAAAAAGGCCGGCATCGGGGCGACCATGACCGGGCAGGATGCGAGAAGCTCAGGCGAAATCCATCCCTGATCCAGGCAGTGCCGCGCCAGCCTCTCCACTTCATCCTGATACTGTCCGATCATTCCCCCCTTCCCCACGACCGGCACGGGAATGCCCTTGATCACCTCGGACCAGTCCGCGAAAAGGCACCCCGCCTCCCAATCCAGGGTTTCTTCCATCTCACGGATCTCGCGGTCAAGGACAGCTTGTATCTCTTCTATGTCCATGTCACAGGCCATATGAGACCGGTATACGCGTTCCAGCAGATCGGGCGGGAGAAGAAAATCTTCTCGTGTCGTCGCCGAGAGAAGCGCCGCCCGGAACCGCTCGAGTGCGGGAAAGGCAGACTGAAGTTCGGGCAGTGCCTCCAAAAGGGAGACGAGATAGTTCTTGGTGTCCGAGATCATCTCCAGGCCGATCTCCAGGAACAGAAGGGGAACATTCGCCAGATTATGACTCGACCGATCCAGAAAGGTGGAGAGGCCCCCGGCCCTTTCGTGCCGTGCCGCCGGGTCGCTTGCCGCCATCGCCTCGGCCAGTCCCACACAGGCAAGAGTCAGATAAAAGGTGGGTTGCGTCTGCCAGGCCCTCACCTCGGTCAACTGCTCCCGGAGAGTGCGAGACAGCTTTTGATGGAGGGCAATATCGATCTGCACATCCGGATCAGGATAATCGGATTTGACTCGGTCAAGCTGGATTTCTCTGGCAGTCAACCTCCGCGCGCACTCATCAACCGTCTCCTCGGAGAAGTGGTCCCACGTGCCCCATTGTCGTTCTTCAAGGCGTATCTGTGGAAAGTAGAAAAAATCGTCACTGGCGCAGGCAACGGGAAAGGTACGGGCAAGGAACTCGAACATCTCCCGACAGATTGTCTCCACCGATATTAGCGGTCTCTCTGGCATCTCCTCACCCACGGTTGGTGTTTGATAGATTATTGACCGGGTGCCCGGGCACGCGCGCGGGCCTCCACGAAGGCAGCCACCGAACAGTCGATATCCGTCGCCGTGGTTGCCCATGAGCACACACTGATTCCGATGACCTGTCTGCCCTTCCAGACAGCTCCCCCGCACCAGCAGTCGCCGGATCTCTGGATACCATCCAGCGTCGCCCGTGTCTCCTCCGGCGTATCGCAGGCGACAACGACCTGATTGAAGACGACATCATTGAGAATGTGAAATCCCTCGGCGCGTAATTGCTCGGCACACTGGGCCGCAACGTTCGCACAGGCCGTCAACCAGTTCCTCGACACCGACCCTTCCCAGGGACTTCAGGGTCGCCCACAGTTCAACGGCCCTGGCCCGCCGGGACATCTCGGGCGAATACAGCATGCCGTCTCGCTCCTCGCTGTACTGGATATACGAGCCGGTTGCCTGCATCGCCCCGACCAGCGCCTCTGTCGTCATACATTCATCTCCTTCTTCAGTAAACTGAGCCTTGCACCCCGGATTGTGGTCTCAGTGCCCTCATGAGAAAAAATACCATCCCCGCCAGGGCGATCAGAAACAAGGGCCAGTTGAAGGCGGTCGGACGCACACAACTTACCGCCCCCATCCCGCCGGGGAGCGCGTGCAGGGCGTCGCTCATGAAAACGTACAGCGCCAGCAGAATCCCGCCTCCGGCCGCAAACCACCCGGCAATTGTAGGCCGCAGGACCAAACCCATCTCCGCCCGGAGGACGGCCAGACCACCGCCGGCAATCAGGATCAGCGAAATGAGGATGGGCGAGAGCACCGGCCCCCACCACGGCAAGGGAATCAGGAAGAGCAGGTCCCAGTCGAGGAGCGTCTCCGGCCAGCCGACCAGGATGAACAACCACAGATAGTAGAAGATATCCCACAGGCCGAAGGTGAAGGCGGCATACCCGATCCTGTCCTGCCAGCGACGTCCGGCGATCCACCCTATCAGTGCGAGCATCATCAGGGTGGCCATCTCACGGCCGAACTCGACAGAGGTGAATCGATCGGGTGTCAGAGATATATCCCGCAGCAGGTCTTCTATCCCGTACAGGGCACGCAGATAAATGACCACGGCCGATTCAAGAAAGGCCATCGCAACGGCAAACAAGCCGACTGCTATCAGAGATGTGCATCCGTGTTTCATGATACCGATCTTATCACAGTGACAGTCTCAGTATATGTGCCTGTCTTACATTGAAAAATTCCCACCCGAAGGTTATTTAAACAATACAGTTTTGACACGGGTTGTCAATGATTTTGATAGCGGGCCTCTCCGGAACCATTCGACCATCTTTTTGAACGTACATGATAAAAGTGATCCGACCAATCAAGATCAGGCGGTGAATTCGGGACCTACATTTGTCTTGACAATAATGTGAATCCAGTGTTGAAAAAATATACAAGCTCTTCGTTCTATAATTTACCGCATTGATTTTATAGGGTTATGGGAGGTGGCCTGAATGTTCAATACTGACTTACCCTTGATACTCATCATCCCATGCCATTTTCATTTAAACAACAATCATACTGATACACATTGACCATCTGTACCGGGTTGCGAGGGGCTGCAAAGTCAAGATCCAAGGTTTGATAATTATATCAAGGTAGCGCATTTTATATAGGGAAACACCGCTCACTTTTTCCCTTGAAACAAAGTGATGGATCCAGGAAATGCCTACAACTTAAAGTGTATCCGAAAAAGAAGGGAACAGATGGCTGTACTGGATCGTGACGGAGTGAAGTATCTCAAAGACATGTTTCGCCAGCAAATCGACCGCTCCTGAGAGAAGAGCATTACCGGTGGCATCAATCAGGATATCAAACGAGCTCCCGTAATGTTCAACCAAGGGTATATTGAAGGCCGCCCCGAACGGATACGGCGACTTTTCGATGCGGCCTCGATATTGGAACGAGCTGCAATGAGAAATATATCGGAACCAACGCGGCGGCGGTGATACGGGCCCCCTTCACGGGGGAAATTATCGGCGTCGTGTGCCTTACGTG
>CAZOHQ010000237.1:0-4143 GCA_964579455.1 uncultured Syntrophaceae bacterium
GGCAGATTTCAACAAGCGATCCCGGGTTGTTTTGCTTCCGTTGTTTGGAGCCATGACCGATCCTCCTCCCCATAAAAAAATGCTTGTATCAAACGAACGTTTGAGTGTCAATGCTTTTTAGAGATGTGTGTACGGGGCTTGCTGAGCTGTCAGAAATGGAAGTAACAGCTCAGGCTATGGGCGGGAAGAGTGCGGATATCACCAATGAGAAAGGCTTATCTTGGGGGCAGTATATGTGAACGGCTACACGGTTGTCGGGTTTAATGAAAAGTTTCCTGAAAGTGCCCCGAGGGTATTGCCCGCGGGGCACCTTCAGTCTATCTGAGTGTTTACGAATTGTTGAGTACGACCAGGGCATCAACGGCAACCGGTTTGTCTCCTGAGATAATAACGGGATTGATATCCACTTCCGCTATCTGCTCGTAAGCAACTCCGAGATCACCTATCCCCACCAGCGCCTTGACGAGAGCCTTTTTATCGACGGCTGGGCTTCCGCGAAATTCGTCAAGCAGTTTTCTGGTCTTTATCTCTTCTATCATCTCCAAGGCGTCGTTCTCTGAGATGGGTGCTACTCTGAAGCTGACGTCGTTCAGGACCTCTGTGAATATTCCGCCCAGGCCGAACATGACGCACGGTCCGAATTGGGGATCACGGGTCATACCTATAACAAATTCCCTGTCGCCCTTGATCATCTCCTGTACTAGCACACCGTCGAGTTCCACGCCGGCTTTCATAATGTCATCATATGCCCGGGCCACATCGTCACTGTTGCCCAGGTTCAGTTTGACCATCCCCATCTCCGTCTTGTGGGTCAGCGTGCTGGAACAGCCCTTCAGGACGACCGGAAAGCCGAGCTTTTCGGCCAGTGTGACGGCTTCATCCCTGGAACCTGCGAGACCTTCTCTCGTTATCGCAACGCCCGCCGATGCAACGACACGTTTCGAATCATACTCGGACAAGGCCTTCTGCTTTTTGTCGATTGCCCTCTGCAGTATCTCTTTCATTGAGTATTCTCTCCCTTGTAAACTTAGGCGGCACAAACCGCCGTGTCATAATGTGTGATTGGATATTATTTCCCCAAGCCTAACTTTTTTGCCGCCTCTTCGATACCGGAGAGAACGGACTCGTCTTCGATCGTTGAGGGGACGGTATACTCTTCGCCATTGGCTATCTTACGCATGGTTGCCCTCAGTATCTTGCCGGAGCGGGTCTTGGGAAGGGCATTAACGATGGCGCACTGCTTGAAGCAGGCAACGGCCCCGATATCGGACCGCACCATCTGTACCAGTTCCTTGGCGATTTCATCCGGATCACGATCAACCCCTGATTTCAGGACAGCGAAACCGACAGGGACCTGGCCCTTGAGCTGCTCATCCGCTCCAAGGACGGCGCATTCCGCAACATCCCTGTGCTTTGCCACAATCTCTTCCATGGCGCCGGTTGAGAGCCTGTGCCCCGCGACATTGATGACATCATCCATACGTCCCATGATAAAGAGATACCCGTCTTCGTCTATATGACCTCCGTCGCCGGTTACATAGAATCCCGGTATCTCGGTTACGTATTCAAGAAATCTCTTATCGTCGTTCCACAGGGTCGGCAGGCACCCCGGAGGGAGGGGAAGCTTGATTGCGATAATGCCGTCCTCTCCGACGGGGATTGCGTTTCCATCGGAATCCACGATCTGCACGTTGTAACCGGGAGCGGCCTTTGTGGGAGACCCCGCCTTGACGGGAAAGGGCTCAATGCCCATGCAATTGGCGGCAATACCCCACCCTGTTTCCGTCTGCCACCAGTGGTCGATGACCGGTATCTTCAGCATGGCAGATGCCCAGTGGTAGGTGTCGGGATCGAGCCGTTCGCCGGCCAGAAAGAGGTACCGCAGGCACCCGATATCATATTTCTTCAGGTACTCGGCGTCCGGATCCTCCTTCTTGATCGCACGAAATGCAGTCGGGGCGGTAAACAGTACGGAAACGCCATGCTCGGAGATGACACGCCAGAAGGCTCCGGGGTCGGGCGTTCCAATCGGTTTTCCCTCGTATATGATTGTCGTGCACCCTGCCAGGAGGGGGGCGTATACAATATATGAATGCCCGACAACCCATCCCACATCGGATGCCGCCCAGTAGACTTCGCCCGGTTGTACGCCGTAGAGGTATTTCATAGTCCATTTCAGGGCGACGGCGTGGCCGCCGTTGTCGCGCATGACTCCCTTCGGCTTGCCGGTTGTTCCGGACGTATAGAGGATGTACAGGGGATCTGTCGCTGCCACTGCGACGCAGTCCGCCGGTTGTGCCGTGCTCATCAGGGCTTCCCAGTCAAAATCGCGACCCGGAATAAGGGGAGCTTCAACCTGGGGACGCTGGAAGATAACGCACTTTTCCGGTTTGTGGGTGGATATCTCGATTGCCTCATCCAGGAGCGGTTTGTAGGGAAGGACTTTCTTCCCTTCAATGCCGCAGGAAGCGGAGACCATGACCTTCGGTTTCGCATCATCGATGCGGATTGCCAGTTCGTTGGGCGCGAACCCTCCGAATACCACGGAATGCACGGCACCTATCCTCGCACAGGCGAGCATGGCAATCGGGGCCTCCGGGATCATGGGCATATAGATGATGACCGTGTCCCCCTTTGATACGCCAAGATCTCTCAGGACGCCTGCAAATGTGGAGACTTTTCCGAGAAGCTCATCATAGGTAATTTTACTCACGGTGTCTGTCACCGGACTGTCATAGATGATGGCCGTCTGGTTCCCCCGGCCATTCTGTACGTGATAATCCAGAGCATTGTAGCAGGTGTTCAGCATGCCTCCGACAAACCACCGGTAAAACGGCTTGTTAGTGTCATCCAGTACCGTGTCCCACTTTTTCTCCCACTGTACCGCCTCAGCAGCCTCTCCCCAGAACTGATCGGGATGATTAATAGAGCGTTCATAGATTTTAGAATAATCAGCTGTCATCGAATTCCCTTCCTTTCCTTATTACGTATTGTTTTCCCCCTGACAATTTGCCTTACCCTTATCCCGTCGATACCGATGGTTTCTCTGACGCGCTAAAGCGTCGGTTCCGATTGAACCGTCACATCCTTACTGTTCCCGGATATGGGCAGATACTCATAGCACTTCTCACAGGATGTCGGCAAGAGAAAAGGAGAATCCGAATTATCCTCTGCAGTTATCCTGTAGCCTAATCGGTGGCATATATCGTTGTTCGTATCCTTGTTCAAAAAAAATCCTTTTTAAGCGTCTGCCGTCAGTTCCCATGCCCTGCTTGAGAATGGATGTTCCGGTATCGTGTTCTGTGGGATGGCAGACGAAGAGCTCCTATTCTTTACAGTCACCGGAGGAGGCGTATGCCTTTTTTCTTCTTTCAAGCTCGGCGGAATATCGATCTCTCAACAGTTGCAGAAAGGAGACGATCGTTGCGTAGATAAAGTTGCCGTCTTCGGTCCCTTCCTGCTCGACGACAGACTTGACCTGCTCGAGATCTTCGATCTGTTCATCAAGTGAGATGATCTCCTGCTCGAACTGGCCGAGAATATTCTCCTTATCGAGGAATCTGAAAAAGAACAGTTTAACAAGAAAGTCGAGGTCATAATCTATAGGATTTGACGATCCGACGAGGCTTTGCTTAAAGAGTTCTTCCCCCGCTTTGGTTATGGTGTACACGTGCTTGTTGGGCTTGCCGGTCTGAAAAACCACCTCTTTCTTTACCAGATTGGCCGTTTCGAGTTTTCGCAATGCGGGGTAAATCTGATTGAGACTCAGGTTGTACGCTATCATCATCTTTCCGGTGATGTTCTTTATCTTGTAGCCGGTTTTCGGGCCCGACATAAGAAAGCCGAGTATCATCGTGCCTGTTTCCATGTGTGTCTCCTGAAAATATCTTTCACAACATCAATTTATAATAATATATCTTTTGAGAAAATATGGAAATGGACACTATATGTCAAGATAATTATTGAAGTGTGCCTTGAACAATTGGACAGGAATCATGAGCGATTTACGACCGATATTGCTGAATTATCCTGAACGGTTATCTTGGAATCCGGTATGGCTGCAATGTGTTTATTTGGGGGTGAATGATGATATCTTCAAGAAACATTAATACATAATTGCTAACTTTAGTCGTCCGAAAAAGC
>CAZOHQ010000238.1:0-4130 GCA_964579455.1 uncultured Syntrophaceae bacterium
GCAAAAACATCCAATCTGATCTCATCCCACGGATTGCCACGGGCTTTTGCGGCGGCCTCGCTCATACCAACGGGACATGCGGTGCCGTCAACGGGGCCATTATGGCAATCAACCTGATGAAGGGAAGAAATGACGCCACTGAATCGACGGAAGAGAATTATAAGGCGATTCAAAAATTCATCGAAGGTTTTCAGAAACAATTCCAATCCATTCAGTGCGGTGAACTGACGGGCTGCGATCTGAGAACCGAAGAAGGCGCAAAGGCTTTTATGGAGGGGAATAAAATAGAGTTGTGCCTGGATTTCACCGAGGAAGCCACACGGCTCGCACTCCACATTATTGAAGAATAACTACGCAACCTGTGGCCTTTTTGTATCCGTTCTGGCGGTGTCTACTTATTCGAAAATATCATCATCGGAAACACAGAGATTTGAATTGCACTTTTTTGACTTGACATCTCAAACAATGGTTGTATTCTACAACCATGTCTAAAACATCTGATGAAAACAATCGAAAACTTCTTTTCCTGATTGCCGACTTGTGCCAAGCCGTGCGTTGCTGCCGGCAGGATTCTGTCTTTTGCGAGGGGGTTACCTTCTCCCAGTTTCTCATCCTTGACGCCCTTGCCACGCAGGGAACATTGAAGATGGCGGACCTGCATTCCGTTCTTGCCGTGGAAAAAAGCACCACCACCCGGCTCGTCAGGCCCCTCATCGAAAAGGCACTGGTACGGCGTGAAAAAGCGGACCACGATCTGAGGGCAACCTACCTTCTCATCACCGAAGCGGGGAAGGAAACATATCGGAGAGTATGGGACTGTTTTACGGAGTTTGCCGGGACAATCCAGGACAAGATCCCCGAAAATGACAGGAGCGATGTCTATCGTACCCTCAGGATATTTCTTGATGCGATACGTGATACATCATCTGTATGTAATTGTAATTCTAATGTTTCAAGGATGCTTAACAATGGATAATCCGAATTTAATAGCATTTGATGATAGACATAAGTTATCAGAAGACAACGCGTCCTCAGTGGACGTTTCAGCCCCAATCACGTGAGGCGTGTCCAGTGGGGTTCAGGTGAACCCACCGCGTATCGATCAGCCCTTTGTGACCGGAACCGTCGAGACCGTCATCGGCAGCGTCCCCCAGCTCTCTTCATCCCTTGTATGGCCCGACCACTGGGGAACGATCAAGGCCCGCTCCGGCCTCAACCGGATGTACTACGTCGTCGATCCCGGTCTCTATGCCCTGGGAAATCCTGATGCAGAATCGCCGGTCCTCGTCACGGCAAACTACAAATTAAGTTTTGACAGCCTCCGATCCGCCCTCCCCGGGCGTGATGCCTGGCTCCTTGTTCTCGACACTGACGGAATCAATGTCTGGTGTGCCGCCGGGAAGGGAACCTTCGGCACTGCCGAACTCGTCGCCCGCATCAAATCGAGCGAGATCGGAAAGGTCGTATCCCACCGGAAGATTATCCTTCCCCAGCTTGGCGCCCCCGGTGTAGCCGCGCACGTTGTCAAGAAGCTCGCCGGTTTTACGGTCCATTACGGTCCGATCAGGGCAAAGGATCTGGGAAAGTTCCTTGATGACGGGATGGTTGCCACCCCCGCAATGCGTTTGAAGACCTTCACTCTTTCGGAAAGAGCGGTCCTAATCCCTATCGAGCTGATTCAGGCGCTCAAAGCGGCGCTCATCATCGCGTTGGTAGCCCTCCTCCCCTCCGGTCTGGGAGGTCCGGACTCATATGTAAATAATATGGTCACGTACGGAATCTTTTTCACCATCGCCCTGTTCAGCGGGGTTTTCGCAGGAGCCGTGCTGACACCCCTCCTGCTTCCCTATATTCCGGGCCGTGCATTCGCCCTGAAGGGGCTGGTGCTTGGTCTGATTGCCGCTGTGTTTCTCGTCTTTTTCCGGAACCCCGATATAGGACGATTGGTCGATCGTCTTGAGGTCGTCGCATGGTTTCTCTTTGTTCCCGCTTTAGCCGCATACTTGGCCATGAATTTCACCGGAGCCTCGACCTATACTTCGCTGTCGGGGGTCAAGAAAGAGATGCGGTTTGCTCTCCCTCTGGAAATAACAGCCGGAGGGGCGGGATGCCTGCTCTGGCTGGGATTACGATTCATCGTTTAGGAGCACATGAATATGACACGACTCAGATATCTCAAAGATGTGGCAACGCTGAAACTTGATGAAGAAAAATGCATCGGATGCGGGGCTTGCATGACCGTCTGCCCCCATGCGGTATTCAGCATGAGCGGCGACAAACGCGTCCGGATCACCGATCACGACGCCTGCATGGAGTGCGGGGCCTGCGCCCTCAACTGCCCCACAGAGGCATTAACGGTAAAGGCCGGTGTAGGATGTGCCGCCGCTGTCATCAATTCCATGCTTGGCGGCGGATCACCCACCGGGTGCAGTTGCAGCATCGAACCGAACGAGACCTGCTCCAGTAATAAACGTCCGACCTGCTGTTAGTACTTCCAAGGGTGAGGGTTGTCTCGATGAATAAATGTCATTGTTTCAAGAAACTGACGATGACCTGTTGGGGGGAATAGGGTTCCAAAGACACAACGGTTGCATAATCGGTTTCAATGGACCACGATGCGGAAAGATGTTCTGCCTTAGCCTATTGTTTCTACGAAGTAAGCTTCATCCCACAGCCTTCCTTTCACCTCTGTAGATGCAATAAGACCAGGAAACTGCTCAAGAATTAGTGTTTCTGATAACCGTTTCAGTTTTTGAGCCATATTGTCCGGCGACATTCTCCCATCTCCCTCCACGTATAAATGTATATGGTCCGGGGCCAACCACAAGAGACAGGTAAAACCACCCACTGCCTCACTACAAGCCTTGATAGTATTGCTGATGAAGTCAATCCTAGCTGCCGGCTCCGCAAAGACCGGTCTTCTGCCGATCACGTTCCAGGCAAAATGGTATCTGATCTCAAGCATCACATCGTCGGGATTACGTGCTAGTTTTTGCAGAGCTAACGCCCGTTGATACTTTACCTTATCGGAATTAAGCAGTTTTTCTAATGGTATTCCCGAAGACCGAACTTTACGCTCACTCCGAGCTTCCTGTCCGGACGACGCAACCCGTTTCAGAAACGGCTGAAAAGCATGGCACTCAAAAGAAGCCGGTTCCTGTGTTGACCTGTTTAGATCACAGAGCACCTCTTCTTGAAAACCCAGGTCCCGGCAAAAGCTGCACCTACCATGAATGAACGGCTTGAATGATTTGGCACACTCCAAACATTTGACAGGAAAATGATCTCGCGATGACGTTTTCTCCAATTTCATATCTCCTTACCCGATCACACCGTGCCTCTGAAAGGATCAAGGCGCATTACCCGTAAAGACAGAAGGTAACGCCCACTGGGAACCGGGGCACCCGGCGATGGATATCCTACCCCTCTATTTCATCAATGCGTAATAATCTATGTCCCTCGAAAACAGTCAGGATATCAATGTAGTTCCCATTTATTCGATAGACGATTCGATATTTTCTAAAAATCAATTCTCTTATATCTGGATTGGAAATATCGGGGACAGTTCTCCCGCTTAAAGGATTGTCAGACAAGGATTCTGTGTGCCCGATAATCTTGGCAACAAATTCCCCGGCGCGCTCGGGGCTGTCCTGCGATATGAAATCCTCGATCTCAAGCAATCGCAATAAAGCCTCATGCGTCCATCTGATTTTCATAGCCCGTTTCTTCTTTCAAGCAATGCTGCTTTAAGTTCTTTGGTGCTGTAAACATTTCCGTTTTTGGTATCCGCCATCCCCCTGCCGACAGAATCAAGAAACGCTTTTTTATAAACCAGTTCATCGTAGTCACCAGGAGAGAGGAGAACTCCGGCGGGTTTTCCATTCTGTGTGATAACCAACGGATGGCCGGATTTTTGAATACCCTTAAACCATTTAGAGATGCCTGCTTTAAATTCCGCAATGGGAACAATATCATTTGAAATCGAAATGTTTTTCATGGTACGACTCCTTATTTTGGCATATTTAACGTCCCAAATATAAACCAATATAATGAGCAAATCAAGTTTTTACTGGAATGCGAATTGCCTCATATTAAATGTTACCCAAGGGGGTGAATAAAAAGGATCGTTG
>CAZOHQ010000239.1:0-4122 GCA_964579455.1 uncultured Syntrophaceae bacterium
ATACAGAGGACCCGCCCGTCGCGGATGCGGGGGTTAATCAGAACGTGGTTGAAGGTGCCACCGTCACACTGGACGGATCAGATTCCTCCGACCCGGACGGGACCATCACTTCCTACCAGTGGACACAGACAGTGGGCGCCACTGTAGCCCTGTCCGACTCGACCTTCGTGAGTCCGACATTTGTAACTCCTCCGGTTTCCAATGAGACGGTCTTGAGCTTCGAGCTCACAGTCATGGATAACGAGGGTCTGCAGTCAACAAACGAGAACCAGGTTTCGGTAACGGTCAGCGATAACAACATAGACGGCTTCCCGGCCGATGTAACCACCTTCAGCGCCTCAACAGGAAAGGACATGGGAATCAAGACAGGCACCGGCGGCCATATCACGTCCCTCCAGGCAGTATCTCCCGACACGATAGGCGACTCTGAAGGCCAACCCGATAACCTTATCTATGGCCTGATCGACATGGAGATTACCGTCGACACACCAGGCAATACCGTACAGGTGACAATTTATCTTCCCGAAGCGGCGCCCGACGATTACATATGGTACAAATACCTGTCCGGCAGTGGATGGACTGATTTCAGCTCAAACGCAACGTTCAACCCGGCACGAGACCAGGTCGTTCTCTCGCTTGCCGATGGCGGTGACGGAGATGATGACGGAACTGCCAATGGGGTCATCATCGATCCCACGGGCCTCGGTACCGACCCGGTCGATGGTGGCAGTGGCGGCGGTGATGATGGCGGTGGTGGATGTTTTATATCCACGATACGACCCTGACAGGAGAAATCCGGCATTGAACAGCTTTCTGGCAAACCGGTCCGGGACCGCATCCCGGACCGTTCATGCCGGTTTTTGAGCTTGACATGATATGTAAAGTGATATAGTGAACCTTTTTCAAAACTTCACGAGGGAGGAACTATTTTTGGCAACACATAAATCCGCGGAAAAAAGGACCAGGCAAAGCGAAAAAAGAAGGATGCGAAATACCTCCGCGAGGACTCGCGTAAAGACAAGCGTCAAGACGGTACTCAAATCTGTTGAGGAAAAAGATGTGGAAAAGTCCCGTGAGGTACTGCTTGACACAACGAAAATAATAGCAAAAGCAGCTGCCAAGGGAATATTCCACAAAAACACTGCCGCCCGCAAGATATCGAGATTAACAAAAAAGGTAAACACCTTGGGATAATATCAGAATCCCGACAGGATATTCCGGTAGGCCTTATCGGCCATATCAACTGACAGTTCCCTGATGGCAATTTTCTTGTTGTTGGCAGTTATGTCGGTATCGATTGCAACCGTATAGGCCTCTCTTCCCGAGAGGCCTTTGTTTATCCAGATGACCTCGTCATTGTCGGTCCTCTTAAACACCACCTTAAGTTTCATGGAGACGCGATCCTCTTTGGCCATGTCATTGCTGCGGTATGAAAGGTGGGATGTAGTAATGCTGAGTATTTCCCCGGTCAAAACTGCGTCCGCTCTATCTTTATCGGCGACCGGGGTGAATCTGACCCCCTTTCTGAAACAACTGAAAAACGCGTTTCGTATATAGTTCTCCACATTCACTTCGCCGGTGCTGTTGGAGAATGCTCCGATGAAAACCTTCCGTATATCAGTGTCTATATTCTCTCCACCCGGGGAAAAATGATACCCGCAACTCAGGCAGGAAAATAACAACACACCATATATAATCCACTTTATTTTCATGAGAGGCCTCTGCGTCTTTTACGAAACCATTCATTATTTAACTACAATATTGACCAGTTTTTTCGGGACATAGATCTCCTTGATTACCTCTTTATCACCGAGAAATTGTCTGATCTTTTCGTCGCTCAAGGCGAGTTCTTTGATCTTTTCGTCGGATTCATCCGCGGCGACCTGTATCCTGCTTCGGACCTTTCCATTGACCTGAATGACTATGGTGATCTCTTCCTCCGCGGTAACCGCTTCATCATAAGAGGGCCAGGCGGTTTCGGAAAGCCTTCTCTCTCCGCCGATCATATCCCACAGTTCTTCCGTCATATGCGGCACGATGGGTGACAGGAGAATTATGATGTCTTCTACCGTTTCCCTTATCACAGAGAGGGCGTTTCTGTCATCCCTCTCCGGTCGCCCGGTCTGATAGAGCGTGTTGACCAGTTCCATGACCGCGCTGATCGCCGTGTTGAAGTGAAACCTTTCTTCTATATCGGTTGTAACCTTTTTGACGGTCTGATGCGTCTTTTTTCTCAGGTTCTTCAGGGCACCGTCAAGCTCTCCTCTGCCGTCAAAAGGCGCCACGTCCCTTATATCATCAAGATAATCGACAACGATACGCCACACCCTGCTAAGGAAGCGGAAAGAGCCGTCAACGCCCTGATCACTCCATTCCAGGTCTCTTTCAGGCGGCGCGGCAAAAAGACAGAATATCCTCGCCGTATCCGCTCCATATTCATCAATGATGTAATTGGGATCGACAACATTCTTCAGGGATTTTGACATCTTCTCGGTCTTCCCTATCGTTGCCTCCAGGCCGCAATTGATGCAGGTGCCATCCTTCACCTCTTCGGGCAGAAGGTAGCCATGCTTCGCGCATCTCATAGTCTCCTTGCAGACCATCCCCTGGGTAAGCAGATTGGAGAAGGGCTCGTCCACACCGATTGCACCGAAGTCCCTGAGCATCTTCGTGTAGAACCGCGCGTACAGGAGGTGCAGGATGGCGTGTTCGATTCCCCCGATATACTGGTCGACGGGCATCCAGTAATCCACCTTCGCCCGGTCGAGACCCGGCTTCTCAGAGCAATCAGCGCAGCAGAACCGGTCGAAATACCACGAGGACTCAACAAATGTATCCATCGTGTCCGTTTCCCTCTTCGCCGCTCCCCCGCAGTTCGGGCAGGTGACGTTTATGAATGAGTCCATCATCTCAAGCGGAGATCCCCCTGCCCCCGTCAACTCCACATCCTTCGGCAGAACAACGGGGAGATCCTTCTCGGGAACCGGAACGGCGCCGCACTTTTCGCAGTTGATGATGGGAATGGGAGATCCCCAATAGCGCTGCCGGGATATACCCCAGTCTCTCAGGCGATATTCTATGGTCTTCCTCCCCCTCCCTATGGACTCCAGATACTCCGCTATGTCCTCCAGGGCCTGCAGGTTTTTCATCCCGTCAAACTTTCCGGAATTAACCAGGATTCCCTCATCCACATAGGCCTCGGTCATGGTGTCGGCCTCCAGCGGATCATCAGGATTCTGTATAACCACAATCTTCTCAAGGCCGTACTTTTCGGCGAATTCAAAGTCGCGCTGATCATGCGTGGGAACGGCCATGACACAGCCGGTGCCGTAATCCGCCAGCACAAAATTCGCCGCGTAGATCGGCATCTTTTTATCGGTAACCGGGTTCAGACACCAGGCATCCAGAAAGATGCCTTCCTTCTCGTAATAATCGGACGTCCTCACCATCTTGTCCTGCTTCTTGACGCGCTCTACAAAATCTCTGACACCCCGCTCAACCGGTTTCCCCTCCGCGAGTTCCATCACGAGGGGGTGCTCAGCCGCTATGAGCATGAATGTGGCGCCGTATATCGTGTCCTGCCTGGTGGTAAAGACCTTGATGACATCATCGGAATCGGCCATGGGAAAGACGAGTTCGCATCCGTAGCTCTTGCCGATCCAGTTTTTCTGCATCGTGAGCACCCGTTCCGGCCAGCCGGGCAGTTTGTCGCAGTAATCCAGAAGCTCCTCCACATAATCGGTAATGCGGAAAAACCACTGGTCAAAATACTTTTCCGTAACCTCACTTCCACATCTCCAGCACAGACCCGCCTCCACCTGTTCATTGGCCAGAACTGTCTTGCATGCAGGGCACCAGTTGACAGACCCGCCCTTTTTGTAGGCGAGTCCCTTTTCGTACATCCAGAGAAAGAAGAGCTGCTCCCAGCGGTAGTATTCCGGTTCACAGGTGGATATTTCTCTATCCCAGTCATAGCTGAACCCCAACCGTTTGAGCTGTTTCTTCATGGAGTCGATGTTCTCGTTTGTCCACTTCGCGGGGGGTATCCCGTGTTCGATGGCGGCATTCTCCGCGGGCATGCCGAAGGAATCCCATCCGATGGGATGCAGCACGTTATATCCG
>CAZOHQ010000240.1:0-4097 GCA_964579455.1 uncultured Syntrophaceae bacterium
AGGCCCTGCGCAGTACGTCGGTCAGCGGGTACGGACTCGCAGGCTACACGGACGCGTAACCGCCTTCCCCCATACCCCAGATCCCTTCGGCTGCGGCCGGGGGGGGAAAAGCGGAAAAAAACATTACAACGCTGAAAATAATAGAAATAAACAAGCAGGTACAACAGTTGCTGAAACAAAACCGGCGGGGTTGTACTTTAAAATGATTTCCAGTCATGATGATCCTCCTTTAATTTTAAAATCAATAATTCAGGTTAAAGTGATAAAAACTTTTTGGTCCGCTTAAAACAGGAAAAGGCAAACTGGTTTCTTTCCAGTTTGCCTTTGTTATGCACACTTTCTGTCCCATTCGCTCTCCTTGCTAGAGGCCAGCGTGAAACTATGCTCATATTAAATACGTCATTATTAAAACACAGGCATGAAAAATTGTCCAGCACAATAGGGAAGCTTCCAATATCATTAATTGAATTCGCATCTCAGAGGCCTGTGCTGTTACGCCCCTATCCAGGCCGCTCCAAAGACACCTGCGGAATCGCCAAGTTCGTTCTTGAGAATCGGCGTCTCTATTCGCTCGTGGAAGGCGTAATTGCGCACTCGTTCCACTCCAAGGGTATAGAGTTCGTCTATATTGGAAAGCCCCCCTCCGATTACCACCGCATCGGGATCGAGAATGGAAATCAGTCCCCCGAGACACCTCCCGAAATCATCAAGAAATTGTTCAAAGGACCGGACACACTGCATATCATTATTTCGATATCCCTCCGTTATCTCTTCCATGGTAAGGAGTCGGCCGTAATTCTTAAAGAATGACTTGCTCACACCGGTGCCGCTTATCTTGGTTTCGACACAGCCCCTGTTTCCGCAAAAGCACCGCTCTCCCTGCGGATCAATGGCGAAATGCCCCCACTCTCCCGCGATTCCATGCTGTCCCTGATGCACCCTGCCGTCTATGTACAATCCTCCACCGCAACCCGTTCCCATGATAATGCCGAAGACCAGACCATACCCCCTCGCGACACCGGCCCTGCTCTCGGCCAGGACAAAACAGTTGGCGTCATTAGCTATCGCCACCTGCCTGTCTAATTTTTTCTCCAGATCGGCCTTGAAGGGATGGCCGGTGAGACAGGTCAGATTGGCGTTCTGAATCAGGCCGGTGCGATTGTTCACGGTACCCGGGATGCCAACCCCCACGGTACAAGGGGCGGAGGCAGAAATAATATCTGCCGTTTCACGGATCAGTGCTATGACAGAATCGAGCACATCTGTATATTGTTCACTTTTCTTTCCGGGCGTGGGAATTCTTTTTCGATACAGCTCGTCTCCCTCGGGACTGAAGAGAATCGACTCCATCTTCGTGCCACCCAGATCGATTCCTATCTGATAGGGTCTGGTCATATCGTACCCTTCCCAATCTCTTATGAATATTCTCTGCGCCCGTCCGCCTTCCCGCTAGACAATCCTCTCTCCCGTCTCAGGGTCGAAAATCACGGCCTTGGATATGTCGACCATGAGGGTCATCCTTCCATTTCTCTTTGCGTACGGATGTTACTTTATCGTCCAGCCTCCATCAACCAGGAGAATGTGTCCCGTGATGATATTGGCCACATCAGTCGCCAGGAACAGCGTTGCGTAGGCCACTTCTTCCGGCGTCGCCATTCTACCTGCAGGTATGCTGCCGATGACAAACGATCGAAATGCCTCGTCTTTCAGCATTCCCTTCGTAAAGGGTGTCTCCACAAATGTGGGCGCCACGGCATTTACCTGGACATTGTACTCCGCCCACTCATAGGCAAGGGTTCGTGTTATCTGGTCAACGGCGCCCTTGCTTGAACAATAGGCTGCCCGCAGGGGCAGCGCCACTCTGCCCGCTTGAGAAGACATATTGATGATCTTTCCCTGCCTCTTTTCGATCATCAACCTACCGGCGGCCTGACTCATAAAAAACAGTGCTCTCACATTGATATTGTAGATGTCATCCCAGTTTTCTTCGGTCACATCCTCCGATCTCTCAGGCCGGTTGATCCCCGCGCAATTGACGAGAATATCGATGGTTCCCATTTCGTCGACAACGGCATCGACAAGTGCCTGGGGCGCACCGGGAGCGGTAATGTCTATCGCTTTGTATGCATGGTCAACACCCTTTTCCGTCAGCCGATTCGACAAGATCTTCAGCTTTTCTTCTTTCGTACCGTTGATAAACAGTCTGGCACCTGCGGCTGCAAAGAGATCCACGATCGCTTCACCGATCCCTCCGGCTGCACCGGTGATGAGGGCTACTTTATTGTCGAGAGAGAGTTCAGGTCTTTTCATGATGCATACTTGTCCTTTCTCACTTTGCAGGAGATGCCGTGGGCAAGCATATTCTCATAATTGCACGCTCGTTCACACACATCCGCAATCTTGTACGATGCCTTTTTTGTCGCGTATTGATAGGTCACGGTCTTGACGAATTTCCCCACCGAAAGACCCCCGGTATAACGGGCCGCACCCCTGGTCGGCAGGACATGATTCGTTCCGATGGTTTTATCCCCATAGGCAACGGTCGTTTCTTCTCCGAGGAAGACGGACCCGTAGTTACGGCAGTTGTCAAGATAGTATTTCCAATCTTTTGTCTGCACCTCGAGGTGCTCCGGTGCCCATTGGTCGCTCATCGTGACCGCTTCCTCCGGTGAATCGACGACAATGACTTCGCCATTGTCCCGCCAGGCAACCGCCGCCACATCCCTCGTCGGCAGATCAATCAGTTGCCGATCGACCTCCTTCATCACTTCTTCAGCGAAAGGACGTGAGAGAGAAATAAGACACTGTCTCGCGTTGGGATCGTGCTCCGCCTGTCCCAGAATATCGGCGGCAACAACTAATGGGTCCGCCGTCTCATCGACGATGACCAGGATTTCCGTCGGCCCCGCCAGCAGATCGATGCCGACCTTACCGAAAATCTGCCGCTTCGCTTCCGCCACATAGACATTTCCAGCGCCAACCACCATATCGACCGGGGTCAACCCTTCCATGCCATAGGTCATTGCGGCCAGGGCATGGACACCACCCATACAGAAGATTTCATCGGCACCCGCGGCAACCATGGAGTAGAGCGTGGCAGGCCACATACCTTCTCCTTTGACCGGGGGAGAACAGGCAACAACTCTCTCGACACCGGCCACTTTCGGTGTGATCACCGTCATATGTGCCGACGCGAGCATGGGATAGCGGCCACCGGGAACGTATGATCCACTTGAGCCGATAGGAATAATCTTTTGACCGAGATGAACGCCGGGCAGTGTTTCAACTTCAAAATCCACAAGACGTTTCATCTGTTCCGTGGCAAAGTTACGGATCTGTGCCTGGCAAAAATCAATGTCATCTATTTCGCGCTGCGGCATCTTGTTTTTTACGGAGATCATCTCGTCTTTCGAAATCTTGAAACTCTTCGGAGACCAGCTATCGAACTTTTCCGAATAATACCGAACAGCCTCCTCCCCCTCTTCCCTTACTCGTTGAATCATTTCCCGGACCGCTTCTTGTACCTGGGAAATATCCTTTTCCGGCTTTTCAACCGCCTTTTTTAGATACTCTGCCATAGTGATATATCCTTTCTTAAAAGTAGATGTCCTGGTTACGTACGACTGTCTCCATGAAATGAGAATTGCGTCGATCTGTTCTTTATTTCCGGATGATATCGCCTGCCGCACACATCGGCAAGAGTAACAATGCAAGGGGAAACACATATAATGCGATCAACCCTACACACGTACTAAACCACTAACTCTATTATGGTATCCTGTCAAGATATTTAACCAGACTTTCAAATGGTAACAGGCATTTTCCCCTGAAACAATTCTGAGGGGTTATATGGTTTAGGCGACAATTATACATAAAATATACTGAGAAAATCTTGGAAAGGAAAAAGGAAGGACTGTTTCCCGTACTCAATGGTTACCGTATTTTAGTAAATATGAACAACTTCTCTTGGTAATCAGCAACGCGCAGGTGAGCAGCGGTTTCTTAATGCTATACGGATTCAAACCTGTTCAGAAAAAATAAACCTGGCAGGCAAGGATCTGCGAACCTCTTTTATCAATTGTTTTGGCGTTTCATCC
>CAZOHQ010000241.1:0-561 GCA_964579455.1 uncultured Syntrophaceae bacterium
CACAGATGCCGCAGCCCACACAGAGGGTGATATCAACCTTCGGCTGTTTTATCATCATGTCATTTCCGTCTCGATCCCTCACCGGCACCTGTTCCAGCCATATGGACTTCTTTGGTGTCGGGCACACTTCTTCACAAACGAGACACGGCGTAGCGGAAGCATAGGGAAGACACCTTCCCTTGTCAATCATCGCAACACCGATCTTTGTTTTTTCTTTTTCTTCCAGTGTGAGCCGTCTGATTGCTCCGGTGGGACATACCTGCCCGCAGAGGGTACAGCGATATTCACAGTATCCGATCAGGGGCACAAGTTTGGGTGTCCATATGCCCTCCATCCCCGCATCGAAAAGAGTCGGCTGGAGACCGGTGGTGATACAGACTTTCATACATTCGCCGCACCGGACACACTTCTGTAGAAATTCTCTTTCGTCAAGCGAACCGGGGGGTCTGATCAGCTTCCGGTTAAAATATCCGGACCCTGAGAGGGGCCTGATTCGTAAAAACGGTACGGTAAGGATACCCGCAACAATCGAAGTGATGACGTTCCTCCTTCCCAGATTCA
>CAZOHQ010000241.1:604-4074 GCA_964579455.1 uncultured Syntrophaceae bacterium
GGGGGCACAGATCATCACAATCCATGCAGTAGCGGCATTCCGGGCCTCTCCAGGTCCCAGCCGTATCAACAACGGCGCCGCTTGAGCACGTGGTTTCACACACACCGCATGCTGTGCATCCCTCACTTACCGATCTTTTTAACAACGAATACCGGGAAAGAATACCCAAGAGCGCGCCAAGCGGGCAGAGGTATTTGCACCAGAATCTTCGCTCGATAAGATTCAGACCCAGGATGAGTATAAACAGAACGCCGATGAACATGCCCTGGAAGAAATAGGGCTGGTTAAACGAAAGAAACGTCTTTTTGGCAATGGTATAAAAAAATTCCGAAACAGCAACGACACCGGGCAGTTGCACGTCGTAGATCGTATTGAAGAAAGATATGGTGATATAATTGACCAGTGGATAGATGCTCAGAGAAAGGGAGCGAATCAACAGAGAGATGGGGTCCATGATGCCCGCAAGCTGCGCGGTGAAAAGAGAAGATGCGATGATAACCAGAAGAATGTAGTATTTAATCCGGTACCAGTTGTGACGAACGGTTGCGGGAGGTTTTCGTCTGAGAGAACCGACCATGGTGTTCAGCGTGCCCAGGGGGCAGATCCAGCCGCAAAAGATCCTTCCCATGAACATAGTCACAACGACCACAATGAGTGCCAAAAAGAGGGTTGTGGTGACGGAATGTGAAGATAACAGGGTCGATATGAAGATGAGGGGATCAAAGTCGAGCCAGATCTTCACCGGATAGCCGAGTTCATCGCCACCCTTCGATTCAGTCTGGACGAAGAGGAACAGAAAGATAAGAAAAAATATGCCCTGGGTAATTCGTCGAAGATTTCGCATAATGATCTGTTGTGGTGTTCACTTTGTTGCTTTCAGATACAGAAGTTACAGGCCGTTTGCCGTCACTATCCAACATTCATAAACGGGTAGGGGGTCTTAACCTCCCTGTTTTACATTACAGTATGATTTTCTTGATGTTGAGCCGTGCAAGATCCATCACGCCGAGGCCCGCCTCATCGCCGATTCGCACATATCCGAGGTCATTTCCCGTTAAACCAAAAAGCGTTGCGCCGAAGGAATCGATTGCCACCTGATCCGTACCCGCGATCACCGTGTTCAGAAGTTTTACGTCTTGCAAGCTTCCCCCCTGCGGGCCGTTATCGGTTAATATGCGAACGGCATCCAGGACAGTAAACGTCGGTTTGATAACCTGTGCAACATCGACGAGGCTTTTATCCAGCCGCTGGTGAATTCTCCATCTCCATCCCCCCATAACACCCATCCAGTTCTTCATTCCCAGTGTGAGTGTCGCGAGGCCGTGAGTCTTTGCTATCGGGACGTTGATGACCTTGTCGGCTTCAAGAATATCAGTATATAACGGCCATTCTTTCAGGGAGAGACCTCCCAGTTTCACTTTTTTGAATTTTCGGTCATCCATGAAACTGACATCCGCGCCGACATTCTCTGCCGCATCCGCGATGCCGCTCTGCTGGTAGCACCTTCTCGCATCATTGACCGGATTGTCAAATACCTTTACCGTCCTGGCCCCTGCCTCGAAACAGAGCTTTATAATGGTAGAGACAACCTCCGGGTTTGTGTTGGCGGCCTGCTCCGGTGTTCTATCCCAGCCTATGTTCGGCTTTACAACAACGATATCTCCTTTCGAGATAAAACGGTGTATGCCACCGATCGCGTTAATTGCAGCCGTCGTAATCGTTGCGGGTGATGATCCCTGGACAACCGCGAGATCCACGGTTTCAGAGGCATGGAGATTTCCGATAAGTAGATCGAGGTTGATGGGAATTGATACACTCAACCCTGCTATAAACGTCGTCTTTAGAAAATCCCTGCGATTCATAGAGAATCCTCCGGACAAGACATATATTGGTACCGGATGATTGTGCGTCTGACAATTACTATGCAGAGCATCCCGGTCAGTGTGAGTGCCTTTCAATATACCACATCCGAGGGACCATTTCATAGGACATTTCAATGAAGGAAAAGTAAGGTGAGCAGAGTACTTCCCTGCCTGGTGTCTGATAAGAAGTTCCCTTTTCGTAATGGCTTGGGACGCCTATGATCATGGAGGGAAGGGGTCCGGGCATTATTCACGGTATCGGCTTTACATTCGGGGGAGCAGCCATTATATTATGTGCTACTTTATTAATAATGGAGAGAAAGAACCATTTATGAAATTACAGGACAGTGAGGACCCCGCTGGTAAGCGCAAGAAACCCGATGTCGAAATAAGAGGGATGGAAATCGAGGATCTTGCGGCAGTCTTTAATCTGGGAGAGAAGCTCTTTCAGGCCCGCGAGGTGCCCAACCTTTACCGCACCTGGGACGAGTACGAAGTCGTCGACTTTTTCAGCAGCGATACGAGCTACGCCTATGTTGCTGAAATGGACGGTGATATCGTGGGATTTACCCTGGGCTACATCGTGACGAAACGCAATTCCGCCTGGAAATACGGCTATCTCGTCTGGCTTGGCGTGGACCCTGAATTAAAGCGCTTCGGCATCGCCACGAAACTTTTCAAGGAAATTCGCGACGCCATGTTGGAAGAAAGCGTCAGGATCGTTTTTATCGACACCGAAGCGGACAACATCGATGCCCTCAAATTTTTCTCCCAAATGGGATTCGGAAAACCGGAGGAGCATCTCTATCTCTCACTGAACGTAGACGACAAGCTCCGGGAATCGAGGAAAAAAAACGGGAACAACAGGCACAGAAAGAATGGTCGCCATTAGAAAACAAAAAATCCGCCATCTGTTGCAGGGAATCATCGACATCTACAGTCCCTCGGGCAAGGAGGAGGAGGTCCTCGATTTCGTCTACCGGTATCTGACGAAGGAAAATATCCCCGTCATTAAGCAGGAGGTCGACGAGAGCCGCTATAATATTGTCATCGTTCCCCCCGATGCGGATCCCCAGCTTGTCCTGGTGGGTCATCTCGATACCGTCACGGCCTACGATCTCGACCATTACGGTTTCGTCAGAAAAGGGAACAACGTTTCAGGCCTGGGAAGCGCCGACATGAAGGGTGGCTGTGCCGCCATGATCGAGGCCTATATTGCCGTCTGGAATGAGTTGGGTAAGAAAACGCCGGCGGCTTTGGCCCTTGTAGTGGGTGAGGAGGAAACCGGTGACGGCGCCGCGGCATTCGTCAAGGATTATCACTTCCCCTGGGCCATTATCGGCGAGCCAACGGACTTGAACCCCTGTCTCAGTCATTACGGATACCTGGAATTTCAGGTATCATCGCGCGGCAAAAGGCGTCACGCCTCACTGGCGGACAAGGAACTCAATCCCGTCGACGCCCTGCTCCGTTTCCTGCTGGAACTTTCCACCTATTTCGAAGATCGGTATCCCGAACTTATCTACAATATTCGCGATCTCTCCAGCTCCCGGGCCGGTTTTGCCGTTCCCGAGCGGTGCGATGTCTGGGTCGATCTTCACCATCCCC
>CAZOHQ010000242.1:0-4071 GCA_964579455.1 uncultured Syntrophaceae bacterium
GGGTATGCTTCAATTCAGAACGAGGGAACATATGCGCCGGGTCTGACGAGTATGAAGCCGAATATCTCTATGTGCGCAGCACTCGTCGAGGCCCTTATCATTCATTTCTGCGGCATGTGGAGTTTGTCGGGAAAGCCGCATTGACATCCCATAAAGCCTCATGTATACGCTTTTCCAATGAGTGGTCGTATACAAAATATTGTATTTGAAAACCCGGAAAAATAGTGTTCGGCAGGGATCAGATAAAGAAAACGCGTATCCTCTTGCGAAGATCTGGGGGCTCAGAGACTATACCGGAGAAGTGATAGTAGAAAATCTCAAACTCTGTAAGTAAGACAGGAAAGCTGGGAACCGGATGACAGGCATCATACTATCGGGCGGGAAAAACGCCAGAATGGGTGAAAACAAGGCGTTTATAGAAATAGACGGTGAAAGGATCATTGACAGGACGATACGGATCTTCAGGGAGATTTTCCAGGAGATCATCCTGGTTACCAATTCACCCCTTGAGTATCTTGATCTGGATGTTGCAATCGTAACGGATATCGTAAAGGGAAAGGCCGCACTGGGGGGCATCTATACGGGTCTTTTTCACTCATCCGGCGATCATGCCTTCGTATGCCCCTGCGACATGCCCTTTCTGAATGGTGGTTTTATACGGTATATGACAGAAAAAACAAAGGGCCACGATATTGTGGTTCCGGCTCCCTCCGACGGGCTCCAGCCCCTTCATGCGATATATTCCAGAAAATGCATGCCTTCTATGAAAAAACTCATTGATGAAGACAGTCTGAAGATTACCGGCCTTTACAGGAATGCAAGATTACTGAAAATTCCGGCCGATGTGATCGCGACTTTCGATCCGGAGGAGAAGATGTTTTTCAATGTCAATTCGCCCGATGATCTTGGGAGGATGCGCGCGGTCAGAGGAAGGCAGACCGCTTAAGTAATACAACGGCTTGTCCTGATTATCTTCCCGTACTGTCTTCCTATTGTACTCCTTTGACTGTATATAATAATAACACGATACGTAAATAAACTGTAACCTTCAGGGATATCATGCGTTATAATAGTGATATGGATGAATGCGGTGCATTTTATAGGGCTCATAAAAAAAAGCTGTTCTCTTATCTGATCCGATTGACGGGGGAGTACCATTTATCTTGTGATATCATGCAGGAGAGCTTTATCCGTTATTGCCAGCGATATAGTGAAGAAAAGAACCCCTCACTCCTGTATAGGATAGCAAAAAATGAGTTTCTGGACAGTATAAGAAAGAGGAAAAGAGACACACTGCTTGACGAAAGCCAGAGAGATCACTCGAACAACCAGGAACATACGGTCATGGTTCGTGAGGAATACCGCCGGGTGATTCAGGCCATGCAAAAACTGAATGAAGATGAGAGAGACACTCTCTCACTAGCCTTAAATGGAGATCTGTCTTACCGCGAGATTGCGGAGCTTACCGGTACGAGCGAGGGAAACGTGAAGGTGAAGGTGCACAGGGCGAGGGTCAGGTTGAAAAAAATCCTCCAGGGGGACGGCGTATGAATGATTTTTTGATCAGTATGTTTATTGATAATGAGCTTGATCTCGACGATAAGCTGAAATTTGTCGGAAGGGTGCATGAAGACGAGTGCTTCAAGGAAGAAACAGTCGATCTTCTGCACCAGGAAAAACTTTTCCGGTCCGATGCCGTAGCTTCGTTCCCTGAAGTTGACATTCGGGTAGCAAGAAAGTTTCACTTTCCTCGATTGCGGGACCTTTTGCGGCCGGCGGGTCTTGTGGGCTCAGCCGTCGCAGTGACGCTGGTTGTGGTGTTCCTTCTTTTATCTCCTCCGCAAGATACTGGCATCAATGTTTCTCACAGATTTGTCATTTACAGGCCGGATGTGGCACGGGTTGAGCTTACGGGAAGTTTTAACGAATGGCAGAGAATATCAATGGAGGAGGTCGGAAACAGCGGTTACTGGGAGATGACGATCGATCTTCCACCGGGAGAACACAGGTTTTCCTATATTCTCGAGGGTGATCAGAAACTCACAGATCCGACGGTCAGGATCAGAGAAAAAGACGATTTTGGCGGAGAAAATTCCGTCCTTGTGGTGGAAATATAATGAGAAGATACATACCGGTGTTACTGTTTGCGCTTTTGCTTCTCTTCGGCTGTGCACGCCATTTTTATACGATAAAGGCGGGTAGCGTGCATGTGTATCTCGGGGCATCCGATGCCGGAAAGGTTTACTTTGCCTCTTCTCTGGATGGATATGAATTGCACGAAGTGACGAGAAACGAAGATGGGATGTGGGAAACCTCCGTCCCCGCGCAACGGGAATTCCGGTACTTCTATATCGTGGACGGACAGGTATTTGTACCTCCCTGCCGGTTGCGGGAACGGGACGATTTCGGTTCGGAAAACTGTGTGTACTGTCCCGATCTGTAACCTTTGGTGATCGTATACGTTAGAGAAGCACAGTTTCAGAAAGAGGATGATGAGATGAAAAAAATAGTAGCGATAGCACTTACCGTTTTGTTTTGTGCAACAGTGGCATGTGCCGATGAGGTAGACGAAATTCTCGCCGGAATGGCAAACGAGCAGATACGGAACACCACGCGGCAGATGATACAAGCCGGTATACACAGCGATGATGCCATAAAGATGATACAACTCATGCTCAGCAACAGATTCAGCCAACAAACGGTACAAAGAGCGCAGGAGATGCTGATGAACGCGGTCAGGGAAGGGTTGCCCGCCGAACCGATCATGAATAAGGCATATGAGGGCATGGCAAAGAAGGTCCAGAGCGAGACGATTGTACAGGCCATGGAGACCGTCCGATCCCGCTATGCCTTTGCCTACCGGCAGGCGGGGTTGCTCACGAAAGAAATGGGTCAGGTTCGTTCGCTGGGGAATCTCATGGCGAATACCCTGTCCGCCGGAATGGGACAGGGTGATATGGAAATCCTGAGTAGCCGGCTGGAGGAACGAATAGCACAGAAGGACAAAGACCAGGAGCACAAACTGGCCACGGAGACTTTCCGGACGGCACGGGATATGGCCCGCCTCGGCGCATCACCCGCTTCGGTTATCGATGTCATATCCCAGGCTCTCAGCCACCAATATTCGGCACAAGAGATGGAAACGTTGAGAAACTCCTTTATCCACAATGCGTGGCAGGGAGCGGCCGACACCCTTGCGAAAAGTTTCGCCGGGGAGATCGAAAATGGTAAAAGTGCTCAAGGCCTCGGTTCGCCGGACCCGGGAGGGTCGGGCGGAAGCGGATCCGGTGGCAGTAGCGGCAGTTCCGGAGGATCAGGCGGCGGTAGCGGCAGTTCTGGCGAATCAAGTGGCGGGAGCGACGGTTCCGGAGAATCGGGAGGAGGTAGTAGCAGTTCCGGCGCATCAGGCGGCAGTGAAAGTTCCGGAGGATCAGATAGCAGTAGCGGCAGTTCAGGCGAATCGGGTGGCAGTAGTGGCAGCTCCGGCGAATCAGGTGGTGATAGCGGCAGTTCAGGCGGATCTGGCGGCGGGAGACAGTAAACAAATCATAACGATTCAGTTCGCAGTTCCAATCAAAGGCGGGGTCGGGTTCGACCCTGCCTTTTTGTTTGAGTCCGGTAAAAAATCAAGATCAACTAAAAATGTATATTGAGTGTAACCTTCCCTTTCCCCATACGTTGTATTGTTAAATTGTAATTAAAAGGAGAATTAAAAATGAAAAAGGTTTTGAAGAGCAGTGTGGTCATTGTAATGGTATTGTTCCTGAGCACCGGTTTTGCATTTGCCGGAAACGGAAATGGCGCGGGCAATAGCGCAGAAAATGGCACAGAGAATGTCGTAAGCAATGGCACAGAAAGTGGCGCATGTAATGGCGCAGAGAATAGCGTAAGCAACGGAACAGGGCCGATTTATGATATTCTCTCCGGTGAGTCGTTTGATATAATCGGCGATGTGGCAAGCTGCTTGGTCGGCGGTCAGGGGTTGGTAATCGCAACTGAGGACGAGAATTTCACCATCTACGGAATAGGGCCTTTCTGGTACTGGGACTCGGCAGGTGTTGACCGGCCTGT
>CAZOHQ010000243.1:0-3805 GCA_964579455.1 uncultured Syntrophaceae bacterium
GACCTTGGAAATCTCAGGATTTCCGTAGGCAGCGGTGTTCGCCTTGTCAAGAAGGGCCATTCCGGTTACGGCGCATGCTCCGGCCCTCATGACCATTGCCACCATTTCGTCAACGGTCAGGTCTCTTGTTGTGGAGGCAAGGGCTTCCATCAGGAAATCATAGATCTCTTCATCCTCGAGGCCGAGGACAGCAGCGTGATCCACATAGGCGGCAATGCCCTTCAGTCCATAGATCAGAAGCTCTCTGAGTGAACGGACATCTTCATTTTCTGTGGACAGGACACTCACCTCTGAAGCCTTTTTGCCAAATTCGGCAACATCATCCGAGAACCATACGGCGGAGTCGTGCAACTCTCCCGGAATAGTGCCTTCACATTTTTTCTTTAATTCATTCCGGAGTTTCAATCCCTCTTTGATGAGTGAGATCAATCTGTCATTGTCAAAGTTTGTATTTGTGATTGTTGCAAAAAGAGCCTGTGCTATAAATAATCCGTATTTTCTGTCTGACTTTCCTATCTCTTTTGCCTTTTCGCCATAGATCGAGAGCCCTTTTAAAACATGAACGAGCAGATCCTGAAGATTCGCTGTTTCTTCCGTTTTCCCGCAGACACCCTTTACGCTGCACCCCGTGTTTTTTGCCGTTTCCTGACATTGGTAACAAAACATGTTATTTCCTCCTTGTCTAAGATTGATTGGTGTTATTGTTGATTGCCAACGTATCTTAAAGAACAGTACATAACCTTGACTTATGTTAAGAAGATCTGATATTTCTCAAAAAAGGATCAAGATCATGGTAAATAGTATAGATGTTCTGTCAAAGAGCCAGCTTTTCGGCGGGGTATCAGAAGATCACCTGAAAAGAATTTCTCGCATATCTGTCGACCGACACTTCAAAAAGGGAACGATGATATTTTTTGACGGTGATGAGGGGAATGGTTTTTACCTCGTCGTAACAGGTGCGGTAAAGGTGTACAAATTATCATCCGAAGGCAGAGAGCAGATTCTTCATATCGTTTCGGAGGGAGGCGCTATAGGAGCTGTTCCGGTTTTTTTCGGGGAGTCGTTTCCAGCCAATGCTCAGGCTATTTCAGAGAGCCGACTTTTATTTTTCCCAAGAACCAAGTTTGTTGATCTTATAACAAACAACCCCTCTTTGACAATGAATATTCTTGCGGTTCTCTCGATGAGACTTCGCGAATTTACAGTCCAGATAGAAAACCTGTCTTTGAAGGAAATCCCCGGAAGACTGGCCGCATATCTGCTTTACCGGTCGGAGGAACTGGGTACCAAAGACCTCATTAAACTGAATATTTCAAAACTACAGCTTGCAAACATCCTGGGCACCGGCCCGGAATCACTGTCAAGAGCCTTGGGAGACATGAAGAACAGGAAACTGATAGAGGTGGATGGATCCACTATCAGAGTGGTTGACCGAGGCGCCTTGGAAGCACTTGCCCAGAACAGTAAAAATTCCGGGTGAAAGACCTTTACGGAATTATCATTGTTCCATACTATAGTTTGGAAGGTCGATAGCAGTTTCTTATGGGGGAATGCAATATGGCAAAAAAGATAATGCTTTCTTTGTGGCTGGTTTTATTTCTTTATGCCCCGGCTTCTGATGTTTACGCGCAAGATGGTATGGCTCTTGTGGAGGCCAGTTTCGATTACATGCGGGGCAAAACCTCTATTTCTACGGTGATAATGACCATCCATCGCCCTGATTGGCAGAGGACCATGACAATCAAGGCATGGACTAAGGGGCAGGAAGACAGTATTTTTCGGATCATTGCGCCGGCACGAGATAGTGGAAACGGTACGCTCAAGAGAGGCAGGGAGATGTGGACGTATAATCCCAAGATCAACCGGGTGATCAAGATTCCGCCCTCAATGATGTCCCAGGCCTGGATGGGATCGGATTTTTCCAATAACGACCTCTCCAAGTCCGAAAGCCTGATCAATGATTATACCCATACAATTGTCGGTGACGAGACACATGAAGGGAAGAAGGTGTATATAATCAAGTCGATGCCGAAGCCGGAGGCGCCGGTGGTGTGGGGCATGCAGAAGCTCAAGATTCGGGAGGACTATATTTTTTTAGAGCAGGGATTTTATGATGAAGATCTTCAACCGGTTAAGATAATGACCACGTTGCAGATTCGAAAGCTGGGCGGCAGGCTGTTTCCCGGGGTATGGAAAATGCGAAAGGCTGATGTAGAAGATGAATATACCATGCTGGAATACAAAGAACTTGTTTTTGATACAGATTTGCCGGACAGATTATTAACGGTGCCTTCTTTAAAAACTCCTGCAAGGTGATGTGAATCATGTCGATAGATGTCAAAATGGCCTGGCGCAATATCTGGCGTAATCCGAGACGATCCATTCTGACAATATTAGCCATCTCATTTGCCTCACTGCTGTTGGTCTTTATGCTGTCCTGGCAGTTTGGATCCTATGAAACCATGATCGACTCCGCCGTAAAGATACATACCGGCCACCTGCAGGTACAAGCCAAGGGCTATAACGATAAAAAAGGCATCCGCATGGTGGTGACCGACCCGGCTGCTGTAGGGAATGTTTTGGATAATACTCTGGAAGTGGCTGCTCATACCTATAGGGCCAACGCCTTTTCTCTGGTATCTTCCAAAGAACGAACCTATGGTGTCGTGGTGGTCGGGATTGATCCGGTCAGGGAAGCCAGAGTGTCCACCCTTAAGAAATTGATCCGTCAGGGAAGCTACCTGTCCGAAGGCGACACCGACCAGGCCTTGGTGGGAGCTCTTCTGGCCCGAAACCTGAAGGTCGGCCTGGGCGATGAACTTGTTGTTCTGGGCCAGGGGCGTGATGGTTCCGTAGCGGCTACGGTGGTTACGGTAAAGGGTATCTACCGGTCTGGCCAAGACGAATTCGATCGCAGTTCAATACAGATTACCCTTAAAAACTTTCAGGATATCTATTCCATGCGCGGTGCGGTTCATGAAGTTGTGGCGCTTGGTAAGTCTCTGGAATACGTGACGGAGATAAAGAGGGCTGTGGCATCCGGGGTTGAAGGTATTGGGAACAAAGAACACTTTGTGGTCTTGGACTGGATGGAACTCATGCCCGGTTTGATTGAGGCCATTCAGATGGATCTGTACAGCGGGTTTATCTTCTATATCATTCTCATTATCGTTGTTGCATTCAGTATTTTGAATACGTTTCTTATGGCTATCTTCGAGCGGACGAGAGAGTTTGGCGTCCTTCTGGCCATCGGAACGACCCCCGGTCGGTTGTGCAAACTGCTCCTGATTGAATCGACGATCATGGCTATAGCGGGTATTATCATCGGCATTATTTTAGGGAGCCTGATCACCTGGTATTTCCAGGTTCACGGAATCGTCATTTCGGGGACATCGGAGTTGATGAGGCAGTTCGGTCTGCCGGAGCGCATATATCCTCAGCTTTCAATGCTTTCCGCATCGATCGGACCGGCCGCGGTGCTTTTCATTACCTTTTTGACCGCTCTGTATCCGGCCCTTAAGGTACGGCGGTTCCGCCCGGTGGAAGCGATGAGGGCGATTTAAACAGTGGTTGGGGGTTCTTTCTTTTATCGAAATGACACTCTCACCCAATAATTGTAGCAGAGGGTATTGAGACGGATGGGGATTTCAAACAGATTAAATATTTCCTGAATTCTGATTAATGACTACATGAGGTCTGTACAGTATGCATCTTCAATTAGCCTGGCGAAATATCTGGCGAAACCCGAAGAGGACCGCGGTCATCATGACCGCGATCATTATCGGGGTCTGGAGTATGATCTTTC
>CAZOHQ010000243.1:3815-4059 GCA_964579455.1 uncultured Syntrophaceae bacterium
AAATTACTGATAATTTTCTAAAAACAGAACTCTATGGATTAACTTCTCAATTTAGGCGAGCAGGTATTTCAATACCTGCCAATATAGCGGAAGGCTTCAAAAAAAATGGTAAAGCTGATAAATGCCGGTTTATGAATATTGCTCAAGGATCATTAGAAGAATGTCGCTATTATTTAATCCTTACAAAGGATCTCGGATACTTTGAGACTAAGAATTTAATGTTGCAGTTAGAAGAGGTCAGTAA
>CAZOHQ010000244.1:0-4052 GCA_964579455.1 uncultured Syntrophaceae bacterium
GGATTACCGGGCCGATGCAGTTGAGGCCAACGTTGATGGCGGTCAGGCCTAGACGTGCCTTTTCACCGGCAACAGCCAGATCGGCTGCCGCGACCAGACCGGCTCCGTTTGCCGCAGCAGTTCCATGGACCTGAGCAATAACAGGCTTTTTCATACGGCTAATGGTAATCAACGGGTTTTCCATACATTCTATCCACTCCCGATATTCCATAGTGCTCTTATTGGCAAAATCGCTGACATCAATACCGGCACAAAAAGCCCTGCCGGCACCTTTGATGATAATCACCCGTACCTGCGTGTCCGAATCAAGCTCTTCGAGGGCCTGATTGAGTTCGATTGCAAGAGGAACCGTGAACGTATTAAGATTTTCAGGACGATTTAACGTTATTTCAGCGATATAATCATCTCCGATTTTAACAATAATATTTTTGTAATCCATGGTATCATTCCTTTCTTTTTGAAGTTTTTTAATCAGCAAAGCTCTCGATTAACCCAAGTCGTTTCTTGTAGCACAGCGGAAGACAATCGGATTATCGGTTAGCGGCTCTTATCGGTTACAATAGATTGAGCAAACCTTCTCCCCAATTCTGAAGCCTTCGTCAGTATCTCTTCCTCTTTTTTGACCGCTCCCCTGTCAAAGATTCTGAATACCGGAAGCTCTTCAAAAACCTCGTAGCCTAATGCCTGCAATGGAAGGCGCATGGCTTCGATCGTAAATCCCATGTCTTTTTCATCTTGTTGCTCGCATACGGCCACAATAACCGCTTTTCTTTTTTGCCCGGTCAACCGACTCGTCCAGCCTCTCGGACGGTTATCATCAAACTCATACAAGCAGTACAGCCGATCGATAAATGCCTTCATCCACGCAGTGATATTATAGTGATGGGTTGGAGACAGGAGGATGATTCCCTGGGCTTGTATGATTTTCGGATAGAGAAGATTCATGCCGTCATTGAGCCCCGTACATATTTTATCCTTTCTGCATCGCTCACATCCGATACACGGTTGGAAATAATAGTCTCGAAGGTGTATGCTTTCAGCAGGAACATTCTCTTCTCGAACTCCCTTGAGAATATGCTTCAAAAGCACATCGGAATTCCCATTAATTCGTGGACTGCCGGTGATTCCCAGAATTTTCTGCTCAGGTACCATGCTCACAGGTACGTTTTTCATCATTGTATTATGTGTATTCATCTATCAACCTTTCACTTAACCTCTTTTGAGTGCCGCTCTCAAGAGAGTTTACCTGCATTGCGGGGCGAAGCGGAAAAATGGCAGGACGAACGATCTATTATGCATTTATTTTTTTCAATAACCACGCCATATTTTGTCCCAGAATGTTCATGGTCTGAACCCCTTCTTCATCATTCTGTACATCACCTGGGTCTAATCCAATTCCCATATTCCAATAAGCTGATCCCGGAACTATCATTTGATTAATAAAAAAGAATTTGTTGATCGCGTCAAATACATTTACACTCCCCGCCCGGCGCACTGCCACAACTGCGGCTCCTACCTTTCTGGCATAGAGATGATCATTCGCAATTCCAACAAGTCCCGCGCGATCAATGACAGCTTTTATTTCCGGACTTACATTGGCAAAATACGTGGGAGATCCCAGAATAATCGCATCAGCTTCCACCATTTTTCCAATAATTTCATTCAACATATCTTTTTTGTTAATACATTTTTTATCTTTGTTTTCGAAACATTTGTAACAGGCGAGACAATTCTTGATATTTTTCCCGGCAAGTTCAATGAGCTCTGTTTCGATTTTTTCTTTATTCAACTCTTCAAATATCATTTTAATCAGATGGGTCGTGTTTCCACCTTTTCTTGCACTTCCGTTCAATGCGATGACTTTCATTTTTGTTCCTCCTTGTGTTTGTAATGCATAACACCGCTGTTGATCCTCCGTCGTTGGGAGCGGAACCCGAGCGATCCGCCCTATCGAATCAGGGTAACCGCTGGCTAAGCGATCAGTTGGTCTGCGTGTGAACAAGTTTGCACATCCAGAGACTCAGACCACCCAGGATAACAAAGGCAAGCACGCTTGGCCATAATGGCATTATATGACCAGCCACAATCACTTCGGGACGTATCATAAACCGCACTAATTGAGCTATGGACATCAGCCCGAATATGACGCTCGCTACTCGCAATCCTAAAATTTGGGAGTTCATGCTGTCATTACCTCCTTACCTTTGGTCTATCTAAACCCGTCCGTTAGCCGCCTAATATCGCTCACAATCGACTGATAGTGGAGAGTCGCTGAATCGCCGTGAGAATTGAAGCTCCTTGTTTACCCTTTTATATGCATCCGTGCTTGTTTAACATACAGGGATCATCATCCTGTCTTTCAACCTGTATCGTAGAGTGTTCTATACGGAAACGATCATGTAACTCTTGCTGGAGGACCGGCAGAAAACCATTTTTCACGGAATCGTTAACTATAATCAAATGGACAGATAGGGCAACTTCCGTTGTACTCAAAGGCCACACATGCAGATCATGTATCTGAGAAACGTTTTCAAGGCCGGTTAAGTAGCTTTTTATTCCGGCGACATCAATACCTTCAGGAACAGAATCTATGGCAAGATTCATCGAATCACGGAGCAAGGGCCAGGTGCCAACAAGAATAACCGCTACGATAAGAAGACTGATGAGAGGATCGATCACCAGCCAGCCGGTGAACATAATGATGATACCTGCCACCACAACACCGAGCGAAACACCGGCATCAGCGGCCATATGGAGGAACGCGCCTCTGATGTTCAAATCATTTTTCTGACCGGATACAAAAAGCAGGGCGGTGATTGTATTAATAACAACGCCAATGGCAGCGACCGCGATAATGGTTATCCCATCAACCGGTTTCGGATCGAAGAATCGGCCAAAAGCTTCCCATGAAATGCTGCCCAGCGCGACCATTAGCAATAGCGAGCTGGCTAAAGAAGCCATAATCGTTACCTTGCGAAAGCCATATGTCCTTTTTTCTGTTGGGGCTTTCGTAGCCAGGAAACTGGCACCCCAGGCGAGCAGCAGACTTAACACATCACTGAAGTTGTGCCCCGCGTCTGCTATCAGGGCCAAAGATTCTGCCGCAACGCCATAGCCCGCTTCGATCGCAACGAAAATGACATTGAGCATAACGCCGATAGCAAAGACTCGATTGTAATTGCTTCTTTGATGATTGGGATTGTGAGACATATTCATTCCTGCTTGCTTGGGCTAACGCCGCTTTTGGAAGCGAGAAATGTAATCTATTGCATTTTTCGGTGCCAGAAATCAAGCCGAACGAGAACGGTTCGCCTTACATCATCCATCAGATGCGCCATATGGTATCGTCTGCATAAATCTGTCGGGTTTTCCTGAAACGTCAGACCCGGTATCGCTCGTGTATCTCGATACGAGTGGGGCACGTGCAGAAATGTCTCCCACCGTATTCGACATGATAGCTGCAGAGCCTCCTGTTCGAATCCTCTACAGTTACCTCCAGCGATCCATTCACCCTCCTCACTGTGTGGCCGCACGGGTCCCAATCGGGTTTCTGGCAGGCCATATCCTGAGAGCACTGAGTGGTCTGAAGCAGGATTTCTTCCGGAACCGCTAATGTCATATTTCCCCTCCTTTTTCTGTGAATGAGCTGCTTAGGCAAGGGCAAGCGTAGGGTCACAAAAAACAAAAACCCCGTCTTTCTTTTGCGAAAAACAGGGCTTTAGATGATCAGACCATAATCCCACCTTGGTTATAGTCGGTCAAAAACATACCGGCATACGTTTAAATTCTATAGAATGCAGCAACTGACTAACCCCATTATGGTTTTTTGTCAAGAAGTATTGTAAATAGCGATGAATAAAAGCAACAATCGTGACCTTCCGCTGAAAAGAATCGGAAGGGTCAGATCTCACCAATCAGCTGTTGCCTTGATCCGTACTTTGAATTTTGTTTGTTGCTATGGTAGCTATTAAATATAGGAGACTATCATGGCACATCACACGGCACGTAATGGGGGAATGTTGTGTCTTAAAGGTAGGTATGGGTAAGATTGT
>CAZOHQ010000245.1:0-4028 GCA_964579455.1 uncultured Syntrophaceae bacterium
GAAGAAACCTCCCTTGATGTGTTACTTGAAGGCCAGCTGCGAACATACTCAAGACCCGACAGAGACCCGCGCCAGCACACCATATCCACGGTCTTTACGGCCTTTGGAAGAGGTACCCCCAGGGCCGCGGATGATGCCGCAGAGATAGAAGTCTTTACCGAAGACACCCTGCCCAATCCCATTATGTTTGATCACAGGGAGATACTTTCGGATTACTTCCGTATGGTAAGGAACAAAGGGAATCGCATGTAGCCCACCCTACCCTTCCCATATGCTTTTCCACACACCCAGCATAAATTCATAGGTCAGACTTTCCATATCACTGGCACCTATCTCCACTGGATTTTCAAGGAAACATGTGCAGGGTTCTGTCTGTGCATAGGAAAGCACAAAATGATCATAATCATTGTAATCATTCTTATCGTAAATCTTTTCATAATCAATGGAGTTATCAGCCTCAATCGAAAACGTCCAATAGGTAACCCCGTCATCTATACAGCCATATATCTTTTCTCCAAGCTTATCAATACTCACTACCCGCATCTCTGACTTATCCTCCCCATCTCGTCAATCGCCTAAAATGCTTTATTCTTGTTCTATCTCTTATTGTCGTTTCTGAAGTCAAGTTTTATCTGAACCGTTGCGCGCGTGTCTGACCATGATCCGGCAGAAGCAATAACGGTTCTAAAAACAAACAATACCTGTTGGATATACATGTAAGGTATGGTAGGTAAGGTAAAAATATAACGCAGTCAGGTTGTGTATTATTTGAAAACAAAAACCGATCAAAACGTTTCTGCCAGAAAGATAACCTTCCCGGACAACGACAAACTGAAGATACTTCTGGGAGAATATGACAGTAACCGTAAGGTTGTCGAGAAACTGGGAAAAGTGAAACTTAACTCCAGGGGATGCACCGTCTCCATATCGGGAGACGCAAGCGACTGCGACCTCGTCAAAAACCTTTTGTCCCAGTTGTATGGTATCATTGAAAAAGGATACCCTGTCTATCCCACCGACATAGATTACGCGCACAGGATACTGTCAAGGAGCAACTCTGCCAATCTTGAGTCTATATTTCTCGATACCGTCTTTATTTCATCAAAAAAGAGGGTGATCACCCCCAAAAGTATGGCACAGAAGTCTTATATAGATGCCATCAGAAATTACGACATGGTCTTCGGCATAGGTCCTGCGGGAACGGGCAAGACCTATCTTGCCATGGCCATGGCCGTTGGAGCGCTCCTCGATAAAAGTGTGAACAGGATAATACTCACGCGACCCGCTGTAGAGGCTGGTGAGCGGCTTGGATTCCTTCCGGGTGATCTGTCAGAAAAGGTTAATCCCTACTTGAGACCTGTATATGATGCCCTCTACGACATGATGAATTTCGAAAGGGCATCCGCATTGATAAGCAAGGGGATAATTGAAGTGGCTCCCCTCGCGTTCATGAGGGGAAGGACTCTGAATGATTCTTTTATAATCCTGGATGAAGCCCAGAACACCTCTTCGGAACAGATGAAGATGTTTCTGACGAGACTCGGTTTCGGGTCAAAGGCCGTCATAACCGGTGACGTAACCCAGACAGATCTCCCTCCCAATAAGATATCGGGACTGATAGAGGTAGCAGATCTTTTGAGGGAAGTTGAGGGCATCGGCTTTGTTTACTTTTCGGAAATAGATGTGGTAAGACACCACCTGGTTCAGGATATTGTACGGGCATATAACCATATGGACAGGAAGAAATCAACGGCAGACAGTAATTGATCGCATACAAACAAATCCATGGCAATAAAAAAAACCACTAAAAATGGAAAAAATAACGGGAACACAGGGATCAAGCCTGTGCACAAATATACCCGAGAGATTTTTTCCTGGAAGACCGGTATAGCGGTTGCTATGAGTCTTATCCTGACCCTTATACTATATCCACAAATCCTCCAGATGGCCCCTCCCGAATATGTCGTGGGATCGATTATTACAAAGGATATTCAGGCAGACCGTGATTTCCTCGTAGTGGACAGGGTGGCTACGGAACAAAAAAAGGCAGAGGCCGTAGAGATGACAGTCCCCCTCTACGATTATGACAGAGACATGCCCGCAAAGATCGGAATAGCCATGTCTAAGGCATTCCTCGCTATGGCGGAATATGCGAAAGAGAATTCAAAACCGTCCGATAAGGAACACTCTATCGAGGAGGCAAAAACAATATTCGAAGACCTGTCGGGGATAACCCTTACATCCGGGGAATTCAAGGCTCTCGACAAGGACGAGTTTCCCATTGATGTGTGTAATGATATTGTGAGACTTGTCTACTACACCTACAACAACGGTTTGATCGGCAACGAAAATGTTTTGAATCTTCAAAAAGATAAGGGAATAATAATCCGGGACATAAAGAACCAGGAGGAAAAAGAGTTGAATGACCTGTCGTCGATACTGGACGCAGGAAAAATGAACGAACTTATCCGTAAAAACGCAATGGTGATCTTTGAAAGCAAAAAACCGGACGACATCATACTATCGATTGCTCAGAAGGCTGTAAAACCAAACCTCACGTTTGCCAAAAATGCTACAGAGCAAAGAAAACAAGCCGTCTTCGATACGGTAAAACCGGTACTGTACGAAATTCAGAAAAACGAAATGATCATCCGGGAAGGGGAAAAGATAACCCCGACGGACCTGGACAAGCTCGATGCTTTTTATAAGGGGCAAGAGGGAAACAGGTTTGTAAATGTCTCTATATTCTCAGGCATATTTTTTAGCATAGTGCTTTTGTCAATCATCTTCTACCGTATGTTCAGCATGCGATTCAGGTTGTCAAAGACACTGATTACTGATCTCTTGTTTATGAGCATTGTGATAATCCTCCAGGTGATTCTGGTAAAAGTGGGGATATTCATATGCGACTCCGTAGGGTTGACCTATAAACTTGTCCCTGCATCTATCTGTTGTTACGCCATACCCTTCACTATCGGCACCATGCTCGTCGCAATCCTCCTCGGTAAAAACGAAGGTTTGATATTCTCCGTCTTCTCTTCTCTTACGATAACCTTTCTTTTCGTTGATAAAATGCCGATATTTCTAATTTCTCTCGTTGGATGCGCTGTTGCGGCGCACTATATTATCCATTACGAACAGCGTTCGGCCTTTTTCAAGACCGGTCTGTTGGTTGGTGTGGTTAATATGGGAACCATAACCTGCCTTTCCCTGCTTTCCGGCAATCTATTGACGGTTGAGACAGTCGTAAAACTGGCAATGGGAATCGCAGGAGGCGTTCTGTCGGGGTTTATTGTCTCCGGCCTTGTACCCCTCTTTGAATCCCTTTTTGGCTATACTACTGATATAAAACTCATGGAACTGGCCAATCTGAATCAACCGATATTCCAGGAATTGCTTATGGTGGCACCAGGGACATATCACCACAGCGTTGTCGTCGCATCCCTGGCTGAAGCGGCAGCAGAAGAAATCGGCGCGAACTCCCTGCTTGCCAAAGTAAGCGCCTATTACCATGATATTGGAAAGATGAAAAAGCCCCTGTATTTCATAGAGAATCAGCCCAATTGGAAGAACAGGCACGATGACCTCTCTCCCCAAATGAGCAGTCTCGTTATTATTTCGCATGTCAAGGATGGATGTGAACTGGCGAAAGAGCACAATCTCGGAAAGGCGATAACGGATATTATCAGGCAACATCACGGAACAGGTCTTGTCAGCTATTTCTACGAAAAAGCGAAAAAGGAAAGTACGGCTTCCGGTCAGTCAATCCTGGAAAGCGACTTTCGGTACCCCGGCCCCAAACCTCAAAAGAAAGAGGCCGCGCTTGTCATTCTCGGCGATATTGTGGAGGCATCATCAAGGACATTGACCAATCCAACGCCCGCAAGGATACAGAATCTCGTCAACAGCAGGATACAACAGGTGGTGAAAGAGGGACAACTTGACGAGTCCGACCTTACCTTCCGCGACCTGAAAAAGATAGCTGAAACATTCACCAGGGTACTTACCGGTATATTCCATCGCAGGAT
>CAZOHQ010000246.1:0-4006 GCA_964579455.1 uncultured Syntrophaceae bacterium
CCGCATAGAACAGATCCGGCTCAAGGAAAACCTGACCGTCGGTAATGGAGATAACATTCGTCGGAATAAATGCGGAGACGTCCCCGGCCTGAGTCTCGATAATGGGAAGCGCCGTAAGGGATCCACCACCCAATTCCTTACTCACCCGTGCGGCACGCTCAAGCAGCCGTGAGTGGTTATAGAAGATGTCGCCGGGGAATGCCTCGCGCCCCGGAGGTCTTCTCAAGAGGAGCGATATCTGCCGGTAGGCCACTGCCTGTTTGGATAGATCGTCATAGATAATCAGGGCGTCCTGCCCATTGTCTCTGAAATATTCGCCGATGCTGCACCCCGCAAACGCGGCTATGTACTGCAGCGTTCCCGGATCGCTGGCACAGGCCGAAACAACACAGGTATAATCCATTGCATCATGTTTTCGGAGAGCCTCGACCACCTGGGCCACCGTTGATTTTTTCTGTCCTATCGCAACATAGACACACTTGATACCGGTGCTCTTCTGTCTGATAATGGCATCGATACAGATCGCCGTCTTGCCTATCTGGCGGTCTCCAATGATCAGTTCCCGCTGACCTCTTCCGATGGGTGTCATGGCGTCGACGGATTTCAGTCCCGTGTATACCGGCTGATTGACGGGCTGTCTCTGGATCACACCGGGAGCGACCACCTCTATTCTGCTGTAGGTATCCGTCTCTATGGGACCCTTCCCATCCAGAGGCTGTCCCGTGGCATCAATAACTCGTCCGAGAAGGGGCTCTCCGACCGGGATCTGCGCGATCTTGCCCGTCCTCTTGACCACATCACCTTCCTTGATATGTATATCTGAACCCAAGATGGCGACACCGACGTTGTCTCTCTCAAGGTTGAGCACCATTCCCAATATGCCGCCGGGGAACTCGAGGAGCTCCATGGCCATGGCATTTTCAACACCGTACACCCTGGCAATACCATCACCGACCGACAGGACGGTACCTATTTCACTGACATCCAGTTTTTTCTCATAATCCTTGATCTGCTTGGAAATTACCTGTGTTATTTCCTCTGCCCTGATTGCATCCATCCCTTACATATCCTCCTTTATGAGTTCCCTTATGCTGTTCAGTTGAGCTCGAACGCTGCCATCGTACAGGGTATCTCCTACCCCTATAACAACACCACCCAGCAGTGATGGATCTTCGTCAACAACCATCTCAACGTTCTTTCCGGTCATGCCTTCCATCTGTTCCTTGATCCTCGCGGACAGCTTGTTTGACAGCGGAAATGCCGTTTTTACATCAACCCGTACATTGTTCAAAACATCATCCATATATTTCCGATAACATTCTTCAATCTGTCCGAGGGCATCTATCCTTCTCTTATCCACCAGCAGCTTTAGAAAATTCGATGTAGTGCTCGACATCTTAACCTTTTCCAGGATGTCTTTCATAACGGCGGCCTTATCGGAGCTGTCGAATACGGGATTGGCAAAGAACTCCGCCAAGTCCGCACTCTGTGCCAACAGGGAAGAGAATCCCTTCAACTCGTCGTATATGGCCTCTATCGTATTTTCTTCTCGCGCGATATCAAACAGGGCTCTTGCATACCTTTTCGCAATATCGGTTCCAATCAATTTCGGCTCACCATCCTATCTAAGAAATCGTTAACCATATTCTCGTGATCTTTTTTTTCGATATTCTTCTTCAAGATCTCTTCAGCCATATTAACGGAAAGCTCTGTGGCTTCCATCCTGAGTTGATTAAGGACCCTTTTAAACTCCTGATCCATCCCGGACTTCGAATCTTGCTTTATTTTCTCAGCTGTCCTCTTCGCTTCTTCTATAATCTTTTCTTTCTCGGCAAGTCCCTGTGCTTTTATCATATCGGCGATATCCTGTATCTCCGCCGTAGCCTTATCCAAGCGGTCAGAATGTTCCTTGAGCCTCTTTTCCGCCTCCTCTTTTGCTGTCACGGCCTCTTCCAGCGAAGCCTTGATGGATTCGCGACCACCAGCAAAAAAATTCCTGACAGCCTTGGCAGAAAGTTTGTAAAGAACAGCGGCCAATACGGTAAAGTTGAGAATCCTCCACCACAGGTTGCTCATACTACCCTCGGCTGATTCTCCACCTCCCGATGCATAAGCAACCGCGGGAATCAGGGTAAAAAGCAAAACAGTAAAAAGAAATCGTTTCATTGAACACCCCTTCCCAGCACTTTTTCAGAAATATCCCCAGCTATCGTTCGGGTTTGATCCCGCAGAACTTCCCTGGCTTCATCCGCTTCTTTTTGCATAGTAGCCTTAAAGCCTTCCATCTTTTTCGAGATCTCATCCCTTACTTTCCCGATTATCTCTTTGCTCTGCTCCGTTCCTTCTTCCTTGATTGCGTTTCTCTGAACCGCAGCCTCCGCCCTTGCCTGGCGTATCTTATCCTCATACTGGGCCAGTTTACGGTCGATGGTTTCATCGAGAGACCTTACTTCCTCATTCGATTCTTCAATCTTTTTATTTCTTTTTTCGATGATTTTTAAAACAGGTTTGTAAAGAAGGAAATTGAGTATAAGAATTAACAAGAGGAAATTGGCCATCTGGATCCAGACTGTATAATTCAGCTCTACCATGACTATCCACTACTCCTTGAGTTACGTACTATATGAGAAATGCTTGAAGAGTAAAAGCACTTTGGGAAAGGAAAGTCTCTATCGAGGTCCTTGCCAAAAACCGAAAAGTACTAACCATAACCCAATGACCTTGTCAAGTATTTTTTGACCGTCAGTCATAAATAATCCCGGGTTCGCTCTTTAGTAAGAACATTTGATATAGCCATAAAAAGCTTCGCTATCCCGACGTATCGGGACAAGAGGGGTAAACAGCTTGTAGCACAGCTGTTCAGACATCAAACACCAATCTGTCTTTTCACTGTATCGGTACATCTTTTTACGGTTACGGACACTCGAAGTCTCCCATACCCACTTGTCACGTTACGTGAATTTCTCCTTTATTCATCTGCTTCAGCTACGATATATTCACCCTTATTCGTACCCGACATCTGGCATGCGCCATCGATTTTTGCGCCCTCTTTCACTACAAGATTCGATGTCTTCATGTTGCCCAAGAGTATCCCTGTGGATGAAATCTCTGTCTTTTCCCTGATATCGAGATTACCCCTCACTTCACCGGAAATTAATATACTGTCAACTGCAATATCCGCTTCAACATAGGCGCCTTCTCCTATGATCAATGTCCCGCTGCCCAATACCTCACCCTTGAACTCGCCATCGATTCTCACCAGACCATTCAGGACAAGTTTTCCATTGAACTCAGCGCCTTTGCCTAAAAAGGCCTTTATCTCCTCATCGTTGTCTTTCTTTCTGTTCATCATTCGAGATCTCCTCTTCGCGTCCCTCCCCACATGAGTGTCTGCGGGACTCGTAAAACTGTCATGGTTGAAGGATAAACCTCCTCATACTCACATTCATCAGCAAACCAGCCCCTATCATCAGAACCATCATTGAAGAACCCCCATAACTGAAAAAAGGGAGGGGTATTCCCACAACAGGGAATATGCCAACAACCATGCCGACATTTATAAACAAACCCCAGAAGACAAATATTGTCACTCCATAGGCTAGCAATGTCCCGGGCAAATCTCTGGAATATCGTGTGATCTTAAAACCCCACAGTATCAACAGAAGGAATATAAACATCAGGGCGAATACCCCTCCAAATCCCCATTCCTCTGCAAAAACGGAAAAGGCAAAGTCCGTCTGTTGCTCAGGTAAGAATCTCAGCTGTGTCTGAGTTCCTTTCAGGAATCCCTTTCCCCAGATGCCGCCGGACCCGATTGCGATTATGGATTGTATGATATGATACCCCGCTCCAAGGGGATCCCTTTCAGGATTCAGAAAGGTAAGTATCCTTTCTCTCTGATAATCCTTCAGAAAAAACCAGCATAGCGGAGCTAATATCATACCGCCCAAGGAAAAGTATATAAGAAACTTCCTGCCGACCCCGACAAAAACCGCCATGGAAAGAA
>CAZOHQ010000247.1:0-3993 GCA_964579455.1 uncultured Syntrophaceae bacterium
GGTTTTGAGGGTCACATCTTAAAGATCAAAGAGTCGTCCTTTGATCCTGCCTCCTTTTTCAAAAGCTCTATCCGCGTATATCTCTCCGGTGCTTTTACCGTATTGTGCGTCAATATCACGCATAATACTCTATCGGCATACCGGTCTTTGAAAAAAATAATAGCCTATCAGGCGACAAGGGTTATCTGCTCCGAAATCCAGGAATCCAAGATAGCTTACTCCAATACATTTTTTGCCGCTTTCGCCGATCTATTCGACAATATTACCAGTCCGGCCATCGCCGAGTCCAGAGAACGCATATTAACAGTATCTGTAAATATACCTAATATTATCCATAAATTAAATGAATCAAATCACCTCCAACACGTGAAACATATCACAGAGCAGTCCATCATATCCACGAAATATAAGCAAATAACATGCCAGATACGAGCAATCTACGCTCATGTTTTGCAAAGTCTTTGCGGAAACTCCAGCAACTTCTAACAAATATCAATAACTCCAAGCAGTTAATGAAAAAAGTAAAGAGCCATGATCATTGCTAGGCTCTATATCGCTACGCCACCGCCACCGAGACCCCATCGGGTCAATAGTTACTCTTTTCAGATGATCCTCTACCCAAGATATCAAGAACAGAACAGAGCGCCTCTTTGTCATGCATGTTGAAGCCCCTCAAAATAAAAAGGGCGATGACATAACAGATACACCCCGCTATTACAATATACCAGACCGGCAGAAATTCTATCTTTACAACAAGGACACCCATAATCACGGAGGCAAGAGCCGGCTTCCATACCAGAGACCAGGGGCGAAACCTGAAAAAATATTTCCAGATGCAGCTATAGACCAGCGTGAATATGAGCAGTTCGCAGAGCAGGGTCGCCACAGCAGCGCCGATATGATGGTAACCCGGGATGAGAATCAGATTCAAGATGACATTGAAAGCAGCTGTCGCTCCGATAATAACCGTATAGAGCTTCTGCCTGTCGATCATGTTCAGCAGATGTCCCCCCAGGTAGTTGAGAAAGGCAAAAACTTCCGCCCATATCAATATCCGCAGGGCAGGCGCCGCACTCTCAAAACCCTCGCCGAAGACAAACAGTATCAACCTCGGGGCAAGCAGAAACATTCCCACTCCTATGGGGAGGGCCAGCATGACGAGGTATCTGAACGACCGGTTGAAGATATCCGTCAAAACCTCTCTGTTTTCTCTTGCATACAGCGCCATGGGGGGCAAAATCGCCGCAACGATCAAAAGAGGGATATAGTGAATCACATCAATCAATCGATAGGCGGCATTGTACCACCCCGTTACCTGGTCACCGACCATCAGAGAGAGCATAACCGTGTCAATCCTGTAATATATAAACATGAAGGAGATACTGAGCGCGAATGGAAGGGATCTCACAAACAGTCTTTTCCACAACGCAAAGTCGACTCCAAACCTTGGGGTAAAATACCTCCTTGAAAATATGAAATGCAGCACCTGCTTGACCAGATTGGAAATAAGAAGAGCCAGAACCAGGTACAGAAGCGATCGAGTGATATACAGGAAAAGGGCACCGGCAAAGAGTGCAATCGCGCGTTCTATGACGTCGATCAACGCGTTCAGATCCATTCTTTCGTTGGCGTTGAGAATGTTTCCAAAGACCGACCCCACGGAGTTAATGATGCATATTACCGCCACTATCACAAAACTCCGTACAATCAGATTATCGTCCTTGATAAATGTAAGAAGAAAGACAGCTGTGACAGCCGAAACAACCGCGAGGATTACCTTCATGGACAGGATGTTGTTGCCGTATTGAGAAGTAAGATCTTTATTAGCCGGCAGATCCTTGATGATGAGATATCCCATGCCGGGATTACACAGGATCGTTATAAGATACCCATAGGCAAACAGGAATGAATACTGTCCGACCCCCACATCCCCCAGAGTCCTCGCGATATATACCATCAGGATGAATGAGAAGACGTTTCCCACCGCGGTTCCCGCGAATAGTGCAAGCGTATTTTTTATTATTCTGTCTTTTGTCATTGTCCTATAGGAGATTCTGTGAATTTCTTGCATCGATTAGCATTCAATTCCCTTTATCCCCTCTCCCCGGCAATATTCTTTCTTGAACGCCATAAGTGTCTTAATTGTTTTAATAGACACCGGTTCTCTCTGCAAAAGCAACCTCGGAAGTGTGAACAGAGAGGCAAGACATCCTGCCAAGGTAAAAGGAAGGGCCCTGTTTTTAATTCCAGCCCAATTCCATATTAAAATTTTCCAAAGGCAGGCCATTGGCATGACCACTAATGGATATCGCCTTATTACAGTAAAAAGTTCATTTCGACATCCATAAAACATGAATAACTTGCTGTCTCTGTTTATAGATGACTCTTCATGATACACAACCGCTTGAGGGAGAAAAAGGATGCCATACCCCGCCTCAAGGACTCGTAAAGCCAGATCGCTTTCTTCCGCCTGGCGAAAAAAATCGGAAGGGAAATAACCCACTGTATCAAGAACTTCTTTTTTGATAGCAAATCCGCACCCGGTAAACAAATACGTGTATCTCTCCTCTGCATTTCTCAGTTCTGTTTCGGGAGTAAGTATTTGGCAGGCAATAATTCCCACTTCCCGTTCTTTCTCAAAACGTTCAACGCAAAGGCTCAAGGTGAAAGGCCATATCAAGGCATCGTCATCCAATGAAAAGATGATATCTCCATGGCAATTGGCCATCGCTATATTGCGTCCGTCTGCGGCACCCAGGTTTTTATGCAGTTGTATGACTCGCACTTCCGGATAGGTCTCACAAATAGCCTTAACGGTTCCATCCGTTGATCCGGAATCCACGACTATCACCTCAATGGGACGATATGGCTGTTTAAATACGGACTCGATAGCCTTGAGAACATGCCGGCGGCGATTCCAAGTGAGAATAGCTAAACTCACCAGTGGATTTTGTGCTTCATTGATCATTATCATTTTCTCACTACTCGCCCCCCGACTGTTTTTCCGAGACTGGCAAATGTGCAGTGGAATCTGTACGAATGGGCTCGTCTCATAATGACCTGGTGGCACATCGTCGACCGCTCGTCGATAGTAACGACCTGACCCCCTCGCACATCGATAATACATTTTGGCTATGTCTCAAGGGCACCTTGTAATGCTTTTACCGCATCTTCAGCCTCACCTCTTTCGTGTCCGAGAACAAAGCCGGAAACAATATGTTTGCCCCCTGACAGGTGATGCTTCTCGCCGTTGAACAGGCGGGTCGGGACAAACCATCCGTCCCCGATCGGCGCTTCAAGGCGTGCAGCAAGCTTGCTGTACGCGCACTGTGGTTCTGAATGGAAAGAGCATGTAACCGAGTGGCCGGTTCTGGTGACGGCCGAGTCATGGAAAAGAAGTTGGGCCGTGGAGGAATTGACACGGAAGTTTGGATCGAAGACGATCAGTCTGCCATCTTTGCGGAGGCCGATATCAAGGCCCGCGATTCCGCGGTAGCCCAGACGGCGGGCGGCTTCACCCACGTAAACGGCAAGTGACCTCCCTTCCTCAGGGAACATGCATTCAGGATCGATTATGCTGCCCGATTGTTTGGCCGGTGAGGAGAAGATTTGTTCAGCGCCTCCAAAACAGAGCGTTTCGTTGTCACTAACGGCGATGCCTGCGCACCAGCAAATCGAAACCTCAACCCATTCCTCCACAAGAACATCGGTTACACTGTCGCGATGTTCGGCAAACCATCGTCGAGCATTATCGAACGTGACCCCGTCATGACACGGATGTACCGCGTACCCCCATCCTGTGGCCAACCCCCCCGCGGCCTTGAGGAAAAGCGGCCTTTGCGGCTCAAATGAGGCAAGATCCATGCAGGACAGGATTTCACGTTCCGGCAGAAATTCCGGCGGGACAATCGCATCCAAGTTGACCTTCGCATTGATGAAGTGCCAGAGCGCTGGAGGCACAAGGAGGCCATTATCCGGGTAACGGTCCGCAGG
>CAZOHQ010000248.1:0-3982 GCA_964579455.1 uncultured Syntrophaceae bacterium
CTTTAGTCGTCCGAAACAGCCAAGGAGAGTTAACGCCTCCTGAAGAATAATAAAGAGAGGAAATGGGAGTAGAGGAGAAGAGATGTCATTGCCCCCAGTGTGGCTATGAGGTCTTCAGGGGGGCAAAAAAATGCAGAAACTGCAAGGAGTCAATAGATCTCGATTAGGGTTTTATCCTCAATAACCGCGCGTAGCGAATGGAAGGAAGTTTTTCCTTGACACCCAACTCTGATTTCTTTATGGTGACTCCATGTTATAAAGGCATGTTTTCTCTGTTGTAAAACTCCGGAATTGACTCTTCATGCGACGGTCAGGTTTCTGGTTAATATACAATCCCTTTTGAAAAAAAGTACGGAAAATAGAGGTGTCTTTATGGATATGAAGCGGGAGTATTACGAGGACATTGAACTTATCGGAAGCGGGGTTGTTCTTTTCTGGTCCGCGGCATTTCTGCTTCTTCTCTTCACTCTTCCCATCTACACGCCATCCTATTACATTTATCTCCTGAATATCATACTCGTCCACGTGATACTTGCAGTGGGGCTTAATATCCTCGTTGGATACACCGGTCAAATTTCGCTGGGACATGCCGGGTTCTTTGCGATAGGGGCATATGGAACGGTCTTTTTGATGACGCATTTTCAGGTGCCCTTTATCTTTGCCCTTCCACTGGCGGCTTTTATCGCGGCATTTTTCGGGTTTATCCTCGGTCTGCCGGCGTTGCGACTGGAGGGCCCCTATCTTGCGATCGCGACCCTTGGCTTTGGTCTGGCTATCATGCATGTCATAGGCACATGGGATATCTTTGGGGGCAGGATGGGACTCCATGCCCCGCCCCTGGATCTCGGAATACCGAAAGCGGGTTTCAGCTGGGTGCTGGAATCCGATGTCAGCATGTACTATCTGATACTGATCATTGCCACCATAATGATAGTGAGCGCCATAAACCTCATGAAGACACGCATAGGAAGGGCTTTTGTCGCAATACGGGACAGCGATATCGCGGCTGAGGTGATGGGGGTGAATCTCACCATCTACAAGACCCTTGCCTTCGCGATAAGCGCATTTTACGCGGGGATCGCGGGAGGTCTGTTCGCGTTTGTATGCGGCTTCTTCGATCCCTTTACCTTCAATATGATACTTTCCATTATATTCCTCGTTATGGTGGTTGTCGGCGGGCTCGGTTCGATCCTTGGCTCGATCATGGGCGCCACGCTGATAACGTACCTGCAGTACGATCTACTGAAGAATGTATCTGAGGCCCCGTATGTGGGAGACTTTCTTGTCGCTGTCTCCAAAAAATGGTTTACCGTGATCGGTCTGGAGAATTTTGGGGGCATAGCCCTTGGACTCATAATGATCGGCATAATCATATTCGAGCCGCTCGGCATGTATGGTGTGTGGATAAGAATAAAGAAGTACTGGATGACGTGGCCCTTTTAACCCTGTTGTTTGAAACGGGATGCCTTATGGCGTTCACTGAAACTTTCATGTGGAGAGAATATGATAGGACAACTGATTGTTGAAGGTCTGGCGATAGGGGCCTGTTACGGTCTGATGGCGATAGGCGTGGTGATCATATACAAGACCTCCGAGGTGGTAAATTTCGCGCAGGGGGAGATGGCGATGTTTTCAACATTCATAGCCTATCATATCCTGTTGCACTATCACCTCCCGTTCTGGCAGGCCTTTATCCTCACCATGGTGTTCGCGATTCTGCTCGGTGTCTTTATCGAATTTGCCTTTCTTCGTCCTGCCAAGGAACCCACGGCCCTTGGGCTGATCGTGATTACCCTTGGAGCCGAAATGCTCCTCATGGGGCTGGCGGGATGGAAATGGGGTGCGGAACAGAAGGCCTTTGAAATCCCCATGTCGTTCAGCGTTACCCACGAACCGATAAAGGGAGTTATCATAAGCGACTGGGCGATCGGTGTCTTTGTCATAGCCGCTATTCTTATGACGCTTCTGTACCTTTTCTTCAAGTATACCCGTCTGGGAGTGGCAATGAAGGCCACCCAGCAGAATAAAAACGCCGCCAAGATCATGGGTGTCCGTGTGGAGCGGATGTTTTCCCTCGCCTGGGGGTTGAGTTCACTCATGGGGGCTATTGCCGCCATGTTTTTTGCCTCGAGGGCGACGCTGGACCCCAACTTCATGATGGAGCCATTTCTCAGGGCATTCGCGGCCGCTGTTCTGGGCGGTCTGATGAGCATCCCGGGTGTTCTTATCGGGGGCGGGCTGCTCGGACTGATAGAAAATTTCTTCGGCTATGTGTGGCCTGAGTGGAAACCGATTGTTGCCTTTCTTGTGATTGTGCTTGTTCTCTGCGTCCGTCCGAGCGGTCTTTTCGCGAAGCATTATATAAAGAAGGTATAGTGTTCACAAAGGTTTACGGCACAATAGAACCGGATAATTATGGGAACTAATTGAAGACTTCAGCTTTTTGCGTAAAGATCCTGGTTATTTTGTTAGTTGTGCCGTTTGTTTTTCAGGGATGTGACGTTCCGGAAGGGAAACTGTCTCTTTTTTTTGAAAAGCCCCGTATAGAAAAAGCTGTCGAGAGATATTTTGCCGCCGAGATGAATAGGAATTGTAAGGATGTGTATGACTGCCTCGCTCCTTCTTCGATATATCGTTCCACACACACGTACGGGGAATATCTGGAACAGGCACAAAACTCGCCCGTCAGGATAAAGCAGTATCGCATTCTGAATATACACGGTCTGAGAGGAAACCACGACAAAGACACGTACCCCAAAATAGAAAAGTTTGTGCGCGTTGAGGTAGATGTGACGGTGTCGTACGACGACTCAAAGGAAACGATAGAGGTAAATCAGGACTTTACATTCATCAAAGAAGGAGGGAAGTGGTATAAGGGGTGAATTTTACACAATATACTAAAGGGGGAAAATATTATGAAGATCAGGAGAACAGTGTTTGCGGTAGCGCTGGCGATTGTCTGTATCTTTGTATTTGCCGTTGACAGCTCTGCCGGCAGACCCGGTTTCGACGACAAGGAGATCAGGATAGCGCAATTCAGTCCCCAGACAGGTCCCGCGGCTCCTTGGGGCTCTGTGGCTCGTGGTAGTGGCCTTCTATTCCAGATAGTCAATGAAGAGGGAGGGATTCATGGAAGGCAAATCAAATATTTCTTGAGGGATTCACAATATAATCCGGCGTTGGCAAAGGCCGTAGTCAAGGAGTTGGTGGAGCGAAAAGGGATATTTGCATTTACTGGTGGTGTTTCAGGGGCCGGAGGTACCGCTGTTAAAGGATATCTCGCAAAGAATAAGGTCCTCTGGGTTGTGCCCGGAACTGCTGCTATTAATACGGTTGCCGACAGGGACAAAGAGTTTCCACCGAGTCCCTACCGCTTCTGTTCTTATCCGCTTTTTGAGGATGAGGCAAGCGTTGTTACCAAGTATGCTGTAGAAAAGCTGGGATATAAGAAGATAGGTTTCCTGTATCAGAATGATGTTTTTGGTCAAGGAGGGCTTGCCGGCTGTAAACAGCGCCTTGCTACTTATGGAATTAAACTGGTAGAGGAAATTCCTGTAGAACCAACCGAAAAGGATCTTGCATCTCAGATGCTGAGGTTTAAAAATTCAGGAGCAGAGGCGGTCCTTATGTGGGTTAGTCCCACTCTCGCAGTTATTACCTTAAAAACCTGTACCACAATAGGCTATACTCCACAGTGGATTGCCTTTGATGGACTTTCCGATTACCCTCTCATGCATAAGATCACGGGAGGTCTATTTGAAGGCGTGATAACAACGGCGTTTACTGAAACTCCCGATTCAAAGAATCCTCTTGTGGCAAAATACCACGAGGCAGCTAAAAGGCTTGCCCCGGAAGAGAGATGGGGCACCTTTTATCTTGCTGGAATACAATTTGCCGAGCCACTGGTAGAGGCACTGAAACGTGTAGGTCCAAATTTAAGTACAGAAGCCTGTATAAAGGAACTTAACTCATTTAAGGACTG
>CAZOHQ010000249.1:0-3945 GCA_964579455.1 uncultured Syntrophaceae bacterium
TCCAGAACAGATCTTCCTGATCATCAATAACTACCCCATCCTTGCAGGCTGCAAAGAGAGTGCATGCCTCTTCATGGTACGGGGTGTCATCGATTTTGGTATGGTGCCAGAGGGAATGACCGTTCAAACCGATCATTTCGGATATCTCATATCCCAGCATTCGGGCGGCGGCCGGGTTTACGAAAGTATGGTTGCCGGCCATATCCAGCCCTACAATCCCTTCGCCGGCGGAATTCAGGATCAATTCATTCTGGTGCTTGAGCTGGCTGACGATCCCGTGTTCGCGGACAAGCTCGACAGTGTGGACGGCGTTTTCCAGGACAGAAGGAACTTTATAAAGGTAGCCGTGATTTTTGACCACATAGTCCGTAGCGCCAAGTTTCAGGGCCTGAACCGCCACTTCCTCGTCACCCTGTCCGGTGATCAGGATAATGGGAAGATCCGTTCTAAACTTCTGACGCAGCTCTTTGAGAATCTCCAGCGCATTCATTCCCGAAAGGCGATAATCCAGAAGCAGCGCCTGGTATGTGTCAACAGGGTGGTCTGAGAGGCACTGGAACACCCCCGAAGCAGTGTTTATCACTTCAAGTTGGATGTGGGGAGCAAATTTGGCCAGGTGCCGCTTCGTAAGATCCACGTCCGAGGCGTGGGATTCGGCATAAAGCACCCGCAAGGGCTGAGAGGAGCGAAAAGATGTTTCGCGATAGCGTTCCAATGCTTTTTCCAGGATCAGGGGCAGATGTTCACAATACCCATCTCGCTTGACCACATAATCCTGGGCTCCGGCTTTGAGCGCGGCCACCGCCGTCTCTTCATCGCCCTGGCCGGTAATAATGACGACCGCCAGAGGGAGGCCGCGTCCACGGATATGGGTGAGTATCGCCAGCCCGTCCCCGTCGGGAAGTCGCATATCCGTGAGCACCAGATCGTAATCGCGTTTCTTTTCCAGGGCGAGCAGGGCATCGCGCTGGGTAGCAACGGTGTCCATAAGAAATTCGGGGGCGGATTTTTTCAGTTCGCGGCGCGTCAGGTCCACATCAATCCGATTGTCTTCTACATAGAGGATTTTCATGTCTCACCCCGCGGTGGCGTGTTGAGGGCCAACCAGTAGATCTCGATATGCTCGGCCACATCGAGAAATTTATCAAAGTCGACCGGCTTCGTTATGTAGGAATTGGCGCCCAGGTCATAGGCGGTTTGAATATCCTTATCCTCGTTGGAAGAAGTTAAAACGATAACCGGAATGGTATGGAATTGCGGATGGGCTTTCAGCTGTCTCAGTACCTCCAGCCCGTCCACCTTGGGAAGTTTGAGATCCAGGAGGATGATGATCGGCAGCGGAGCGCCCGCTTCCCAGCGGGGTAAATAGGCCAATGCCGCCTCTCCGTCCCTGGCTACCTCGATGGGATTGGCCAGCTTGCGCCTGACAAAGGCCCGCCGGGTCAGGTCAATGTCCATCGGATTGTCCTCCACGAGAAGGATAGGTCTGGTTATATCGTAATGATTGTTCACTTTGGCACCTCCAGATAAAAAGCTGTTCCTTTGCCGGGGGCGCTTTCCGCCCAGACCCGGCCGCCCATGCGCTGCATCGCCTTCTGCACGATGGCCATGCCGATGCCCGTCCCGGGGTAGTCTTCGACCGGGTGGAGACGCTGGAAGATCTCGAAGATGCGGTCGTGGTATCGCATATCGAAGCCGATGCCGTTGTCCCTTACCCAAAGGAGGCAGTGTTGTTTCTCCTCCTGACCGCCTATTTCAATGTGCGGATCAGGGGTCTTGCCGGTGAATTTGAGGGCATTGTCCAGCAGGTTGCGCAGGACTTGGGCCAGCCCTTCGGGGTCGGCCTTGACCACGACATCGGGCATCTCAACGACAACACTGACGTTGCGGGCATCGATCTCTTCCTGCCGTTCAGCAAGCAGGGTCTGCATCAAATCGAGGGGATGTACCTCGTGTGAGGCCAGCAAGCGGCGTTCCATCCGGGAATAGGCCAGCAAATCTTCGATCAGTTGCCGCATCTGTTCGGTTGCGTGCCGAATGGTCGTCAGAAAGGTGCGACCTTCTTCATCCAGGCGGTCGGAGTAGTCTTCCAGAAGCAGGCGGCTGTAACCGTCAATGCCCCGCAGAGGGGCTTTAAGGTCGTGTGAGACCGAGTAGGTGAACGTTTCCATCTGGCGGGTCTTCTCTGCCAGTTCGGCAGTACGCTCGGCTACCCGCTGCTCCAATTCTCGATTCAATGACTTAATTTCTTCTTCTATCTTCTTGCGCTCGGTGATGTCCTGGAAAGTCCCCCGCAATTTACTCAATTTCCCATCTTTTAACACAGCCTCTCCGAAAGCCTGACACCATTTAATATTTCCCTTTGCGGTCTTCAGCTCCGCCTCAAACTTCATGGGTTGTTTTGTCTCCACAAGCGCTTTCATTTTATTCTCGACCATGTCACGATATTCCGGTAAATAGTATCCGATATGCTCTTGTAACCCCGGTATTGGCTTGTCGTAGTCGATCTCAACGATATCGTACGTTCCTTTAGCCCACGTTGCCTTGCCCGTTGCCATGTCCATTTCCCATCCGCCGACCTTGGCAATAGTCCCTACTTTGTTTAATAGAGCTTCACGTTCTTTAAGCAATTGCGCCGATTGCTTGCGCTCGGTGATGTCCTCTATGGTACCTTCAAGAAGTATTACTTTTCCGCCTTGATCCCTGATAGCCTTGACGTTCATTGAAATCCAGACAATCGCGTTGTCCCTGCGTCTGATCTCGGCTTCAAAGTTAGTAATGATGTCCTGTTTCTTAAACAGTTCCATCAGCCGTGCACGATCCTCCTGATGGACATACATCTTTTTTTGTATGTCGGTAACCGAGCCTATCATCTCATCCGGTGAATCGTATCCTCCTATGCGTGCAAATGCCGGATTGACACTCACATATTGCCCTTCCGGGGTGCTCTGAAAGATGCCTTCTGTGGCATTTTCAAATATATTTCGATATTTCCTCTCGCTGTTGGTCAATGCTTCCTCCGCCCGCTTGCTCTCCGTTATGTTCCTGAAATATCCTATCAAACCATCAACGTGGCCGTTTGCGTCGAGTTTTGGAACATACGATCCATCAAAAAATTGCTGCTCCCCATTCGGGGATTTTAAGGGAACCTCGAAGTATACAGAATGTCCGGTCTTCAGTACTTGCCTTTTTATTTCTGTAACTTTATCGGCATCCTCTTGTGATAAAAAATCATGATCGGTCTTGCCGATCATATCCTGTTTCGTCAGGCCCAGCTGGGGATTCATCACAAATGAATACCGCAGGTCGCAGTCCTGTACCATAAGGTGATCAGGAGTGCTGGAGGTGATTATTTTGAACAGTTCTTCGCTTTCTCGTAATGAATGGGACAACCTGTCCCGCTCCTTCAACGTTTGAACCAGCATGACATTGCTATAGCTGAGCGTTGAGATCATGTGGGCAATCTTTGTGCAAAAGGTCATGGCTTTATTGATTTCTTCACGGCTGACCCGGGGCACCCGTTCCAGCGCCGCGAGGTATTCTTCTTCGTTAAAGCCATATTGCCGTGCCTGAGCACGGAAACCTTCATCGTCCAGCGCCTCATCCTCAAGTATGTGCTGTCCGAGGAAAATATTGCCCATATGTTTACCACTTACGGTAATAGGCGTCACCATGTCCCACATATTGTTTTTGCATCGATAGAGTTTGAATGTTCCAGGCTCAACATCTTCCGTAAGCACCGTATCGCTTTCCAGACAGTTCTTAGACGTTTCCGGATGGATCCGGTGAAATCTGGTGCAGATATCCTGCCAGCCCGCGGCGACCAGGATCTTGCCGTGGACATCAAGGATCGCATTTGTAATATTTGTGAGGCTGGAAAAATCATCCATGATTGACTGGAACACTTGAATATCAAGAATATCAACAAGCTCCAGATCTACAAGG
>CAZOHQ010000250.1:0-3509 GCA_964579455.1 uncultured Syntrophaceae bacterium
TCCGTGCCGTATGTCTCGATGAGATGCGCTGCCCCTTGACCGAGGAATCCCAGGACAAGAAAGCCCAGGTTATGGATAAACCATTCATTCGCCGATGTTGACATCACGTAGGGAAGTCCCTGTCCCCCGACTTCGGGAGATTTACTCATGGCACCCCATCCACCTTCGCAAAAGAGCCTGTAGAGACGGTGAAAGGCTTTGGGTACAAATATTTCACCATTTTCGAGTCTGCAGCCTTCCCTGTCAGACTCGACATACACCGGTAACATTTCTTCGGTGGCAAACTTTTCCGCCTCGTTAAAAATCATATCGAAGATATCTCTGGAAAAATCAGCATAGCGCGGATTCTCGCACAAATTTTCGATCCCCAGCATTTCATAGAGTACAAATCGTTGATCCCTCGCATCAATAATCAAGCTCGCCATAGTACCTCTCCCCCCAATTTAGTTATCAGTTTTCGCTGTATCCCCCGCGCCGGTCACATGGCCGGAAACAAAGGTATCTTCTCTCACATTTCTCAAAGCACCCGATGTCACTCCTCAAGGTGATGTATGCACACTTCTCTGATTATCCTCCCGATTCCAGTTTCTGTATTATATCCGCCCTGAGTTCCTTTTTGAGCGCTTTACCCACGGGATTTCTGGGGATCGCGTCCACCACTTCCAAACGCTCCGGAAGTTTGTAAACCGCAACGCTCTTTTCTTTCATAAACGATATCAACTCTTCAAGGACAAGTGTCTCTCCCTCTTTGGGAACGGCATAGACACACAGTTTCTCTCCCATGGCTTCGTCCGGCATTGAAACAGCCGCTATATCTGCTACTTTAGGATGTCCCAGCAGCATGTTCTCCACCTCCTGGGCGCTGATATTAAATCCGCCCCTGATGATGATATCCTTGGTCCTGTCGAAGAATCCTACACAGTCCCCGTCCTTTATCTGGAAAAGATCACCGGTATTGAAAAATCCCTCACTGTCGAAGGCCTTTTCAGTAATCTCGGGGCGTTTGAAGTAGCAGGGAATTACATTTGGTCCGCGATACCACAACTCGCCCACACTGCCGACTTCGGTCAATTCTTCCCCCGTTACGGGGTCCAGTATTTTGGATCGAACAAAATCTGTCACTGAAGCATTCCATTTTGTGCCCGGTTTGCCATACTGGGGGAAATTATCAACGCGCTTTTCCATATCGGGAATATCAAAACGTCCCGAAATAAAACCGGTGCCCTCGTTCTGTCCCCAGATGTTCCCGAACTCTATGTCCCACCGCCTTTTCAGCTCCTGTACCGACCAGAGTGACGGGGGTGCCGAACCGAGAGTGATCGTACTCATCTTGGACAGATCGAAGTCATCAACCTTGGGATGTTTCAAAAGGGCATTGATAACGGCAGGTACAAGAAGTGTATAGTTTATTTCCTCCATTATCAGCTGCAAGACAAAGCCGGGGCCGTCAAAAGGGTGGTGCAGTACAAGTTTCCCACCAACGATCAGCCAGGGGAAATAGACCGACCCGAGCGAGGCCATATTGACCAGCGGACCGGCAGTAATAAAATTATCATTCGCCCCAATGCCTGCCGAATCAACCTGGGCCATTGACTGATTATACCAGTTGTTGTGACTCAGCGGACACCCTTTCGGCTGGGCCTCCGTACCCGATGACCAGCAGAGGGTAAGAACGTCGTTTGCATCGATTCCGATATCGTCGAGGATACCTAATACGGGTCCTCTGCTCATTTCCCGAATCTCTGCAAGCAGTATGATATCTGTTATAGAATGATATTTCGACTGAACCTTCTCGGCCATCTCCCGGTGATTGAAACCGCGAAACGCTTCAACGGTAATAATGGCTTTGGCATCGCTCAGTCCGGCGATGTACTCAAGTTCCGAAAAACGCCACTGCATGGCCATGGGTGATATAAGGGCACCGGTCCTGGTAATGGCAAGATAGAGCATGGCAAGTTCCCAGCAGTTGGGAAGCTGTACCATAATAATGTCGTCTTTTTGAATTCCTTTGGCAATGAGCCCCTCCGCGGTGGCATCTACCGCGTGGGCCAGTTCACTGTAGGTGAGCCGTTCCGGTTCCAACCCAATAAGATCCTTCTTATTGAGAGGATCGACGAGACAAACCTTATCCGGGCCCTGTGCTATCCTCTCTTTAAAAAAATCGACAAAGGTCTTTGTTCCCCATGCCCCTTTTTCAGTCCATTCACGTATCTGTTCCTGAGAAGCAACTATCATGAATAATATCTCCCCTAATATTAAACGAGCGCCGCGTAAAAGAACGGTCATCAAAATACGTTAATTAAAAACCCCCTTCTCTTCGAATTCATCGATCTCGCTACTGGTATATCCGAGTTCCAGGAGTACGTCTCTCGTGTGAGTTCCCGCCTGTACTCCGATAGCACCATACTCGGGGGGGGTAGCGGAAAACTTGATGGGATTAGCGAGCTGCCGGGTCTTTCCGCCCCCCGGGACATCCAGTTCCACCACGAGTCCCCTCGCCTTCACATGGGGATCATCGAGGGCCTCCGGAAGGGAGAGCACCGGTTCAACACAGGCATCGGTTTGATTGAAGATTTCGGTCCATTCGGCCTCCGTTTTCCCCCGGATGATATCGCGGATTTCCCCTTTTACCTTTTCAATCTCCGGGGGAGCAAAACCGCCTGCGATCAGGTCAGGGCGACCGATGGCCTCGCAAAAGGCCTGAAAGAACTGAGGTTCAAGACCACCGAAGCTCAGATACTTTCCATTCTTTGTCTCGTAGAAATCATAGAGTGCTCCGCCATTCAGTATAAATTCTTCTCGTCCCGGGGCAGGATCACCAGCCAGGTAACTGCACCCGACGAGGGCGTTAAAGGCGACACATCCATCGGTCATGGAAATATCGACATACTGTCCCTCACCGGTGGCATTCCGATGAACCACTGCGGCAAGAACACCGATAATGGTATTGTAGGATCCTGAAGCGACATCGGCAATCTGCATCCCCATGAGGGTCGGACCGGAATCCCTCCTTCCCGAATAGGACATCAACCCCGAACGGGCCAGGTAATTGATATCATGCCCGGCCTTGTGGCTGCACGGCCCCGTCTGGCCATACCCGGTCAGGGAGCAGTAAATGAGCCCCGGGTTTATCTGTTTCAGGGTTTCATAATCGAGGCCAAACCGTGCCATCACGCCGGGGCGGAACTGTTCGACAAGGATGTCGTATTCCGCCAGGAGCTGATGGACGATCGTAATCGCCTCAGACTTCTTCAGGTTCAGAGTCATGCAGCGTTTGCCGCGTCCTAAAAAGGCCGTTGCAAAGGACAGATTATCGGTGCCCGGAAGCATGGGCGGAAAGAATGTTGCCAGGTCGGGGCGTGAACCGGAGATGATCTTCAGCACCTCCGCCCCCATATCCCCCAAAAACATCGTGGCGTAGGGCCCCGGCAACAGTGTGGATAAATCGAGTATCTTCAATCCCTTGAGCGGTCCTGCCATGAGATGTCTCCTCCTTTTTCGTTGAAAAG
>CAZOHQ010000250.1:3582-3919 GCA_964579455.1 uncultured Syntrophaceae bacterium
ATTTCATTGGTACCGGCAAAAATCTTGGTCACCCGGATATCCCTCCAGGCCCGGGCAATGGGATACTCTTCGCAGTAACCATACCCCCCGTAGAGCTGAAGGCAACGGTCGGCAACGCGATTGGCCATCTCCGTGGTCCAGTACTTCGCCATGGAAACTTCCACCACCACGTTTGCTCCTTCCATATGTTCCGCAATCAGTTTGTCCAGAAAGGTTCTGCCCAGCTTTATTTCCGTTGCCATCTCAACGATCTCGAACTGGCTGTGTTGAAACTTGGAAATGGGTTTGCCGAAGACGGTACGCTCCTTACAGTAGTCGATGGTAATATCGAGCATGT
>CAZOHQ010000251.1:0-3902 GCA_964579455.1 uncultured Syntrophaceae bacterium
TGCTGTTGTAGTGGGGCGGACGATGGGGAAGTCCAAATACTCCGGTTTCCTGACCAGATCCGCGAGGCTATCGGGATAGCACGCACTTGTGAATGGTTAATTAATGAGCAAGAAATTGAACCTCAAGAAATACTAATTCTTCTCCGTTCCGACAGACACCAACAATTTTCTGGACCTATTCGTGAGGCGTTGTCATCAAGAGACATCCCAGCAACGGCTATTGCAAACCCTCTAGCTGCTCTCGATGAAATAGAAGGGCGTCATTTTCTTTGCCTTCTGAGATTGTTGTCCAATAGCAACGATCATCTTTCTTGGCGTACACTTTTAGAGGTTAGAAGGAATGGGATAGGAAAGGAAACTATTTCTATCTTATATGATTTGGCGAGAGATAACGGACAATCATTCTATGATGCAGTTGCAAGTGTAACCGAAGATCCTGGCATAATAAGGTTTGGTGGAACAAGAATAAAGAATGAATTTGAGTCTATCAATAATATAATCAGCGACATAGATGAGGATGATTTGGCTGATTTGGATGAATTTATTGAGAATTTTGCGACTGAACAAATCGAAAATGAGGACTTACGTTCAGAGGTATTAAGAGTTTTTCTTAGGGTTATTGAAAATGGTGACCTTGATGATTTGGGTCAAGTTCTGAGGGCTATTAATGTATCACTAGAAAACAATGAACAGGATATAGAAAGTGGCAGTGTTAATATAATGACAATGCATCAAGCGAAGGGGTTAAGTGCCGATGCTACTTTCGTTGTGGCAGCTGAAGATGAATATATACCGGGGCGCGCTACTGGTAACCAAATTGGGGATGAAAGGAGGCTATTATATGTTTCATTAACACGAGCGCGGCATTTCCTCTACATTACTCATTGTCAACAGAGAACTGGTCGACAATCTCACAGCGGTCGTACATCGGGTAGTACTAGAAGAAATCTGACTCAATTCCTGAGCGGAGGACCAATTAGATCTCGATCAGGTGTTTCTTATATAAATGGCTTATAGGGCTCAACTGAATCCATGTTTATTCTTCTAACATCAGTTTTGAGAAGGATGCTCATTTACGCTACGCTTCATTCGCACCTCTCAAGCTTTGCGTTGATTACGAAAAGAAACATATAACCATTCGACCCCGATTGGTTTTATCGACTACAGGAAGTTACAAACATCTCCTATCATCAGAAAAATAGCCCTCCTAAAAACACACCTTTCTTCCCGTATCCAATGATCTGATCAGGAAATCCGACATGCATCTTTGTGTTTGTTATCAATAGGGGTGATATAAAGATAATATCAGATTAAAAAAGCAGGACCCCTAAAGATCCTGCTTTTTTAAATCCTTTGTTTGAGAATGTGCTGTTTCTTTTAGTAGGTTACTATCTCAATACGTCCCTCTATATCGCCGCCGGGTCCATAAATTGTCGATGGAATACTTACCCCCAGGCTTGGGAGATAATCAAGCAGGGCCTTCCATTCCTTGAGTTCCTGTACGCCAGCAGTAAGCGGGTCTCTATCGATCCGGAACCCCATGTAGTCGATGATCGGGTTGCCATCCTTGTCCTTGGGAATGATTGAAATGTTATAGGGAGCAAGAGAATCGTTTACCACATACAGCAACTGGAATGCGTAAAGATCAACTACCCCGTGATACAATGTGGTTGTATCATAAGGATTTACCCAAGCTGGTTCTGGATAATATGGAGGCCCTGAGCAGAGCGGGTCATTTGGGGCATAAAGGCTTACTGATCTGACGCCCTGCAGGTAAGGGGCAAATTCCGGGTTATAGTCGATTTTGGCACCTGATAAATTCAGGTAGTAGCTGGAACCAAAGGATTGAGAAACGGTGAGGCCGACTTCAGCAATAATATAAAGTTCCATGCCGGTGAAATAGGCGTGCATCATGGGATAACCAGGCACGGGCTGAGAGGTATCGGGAGAGATTCCCAGCGGCAGGCAGTTGTATACATCTGAAAAAGTAACAATACCTGTATTGCCCTCAAATATTTCGTCCCGGATTACGCCGGTCGGCACAATGCCCACATCAACGGGGATTCCGTCAAGTTCGCCATAGGCTACCAACCCATTGGCAACGTTACGGACGGAGTCTGCACAAAGACTGCCGAGACCCGTCACACCGGTCTGCTGATACGCTCCCATTTCCAGGTCAAAGTCGGTGGTTGTGATGGTATCGCCCAGTTGTGGCAGTTCCGCATCTAACAGTGATGCATTAATCCCCGCATTATATTGATCAACCATAGACTGCATGTCCGGATCACCCGGCACCGTGTCGTCTACAGGCACAAGGGTATATTCATATCCGACAATACGCCCCAGTTTTGTATTATATGTAAAGTCAAGCCGGCTTACCCATTCTCCATATTCACCCGGAGAAAAAATGATCGAACTCGAATCGCCTTTTATAACCGCTTCAAAAATTTTAGTGTGAGAATGACCGGACGCGATGACGTCAATACCGGTCACCTGTTCGGCTATTTCAGCATCTTCACCATCGCCGTCTGAATTAACACCGGTGTGTGACAGAGCAACCACAATATCTACCCCGTCATTGTTTCTGAGGTCATCAACGCATGCCTGGATAAACGCATAATCATGGTTGAAAACAATCGGCTTGGCCACAGGTGCGTCCTCATCCGCATTTTCCCCCATCAATCCTATAAGGCCGATTTTAAGGCCATTATCCTGTTCGATGATTTTTTTGTTTACGATAGCGCCGGTTGACATTAGGTATTCGATACCGTCGTCGCCCGTGCCCGATTCCCCGTCCGGTATGGTATTGCTCGCTACAACCGGGACGTTGAATCCGTTTGCCAGGCCGGCACTCAGTAGCATATAGAGTCCGCCCGGCGACCAGTCAAATTCATGGTTTCCCAGCGTGATGGCGTCATATCCCATGAGGGTGAAGAATTGAAGTGCAATGGGATTTGCGGCGGTGAGGTCATAGGTGGTCCCCATAAAGTAATCTCCTGAGTCCACGAGCAGTGTCGGAACGCCTGCCATGGCCTGCTGATACTTGATGCCGCCGATGACCGTTGCCAGTCTGGCATACCCCCCGGTTACACCGTCATCTCCGAGGATATCCGGGGTATAATCGTAATAGGGACCGTAACCACTCGCATGGTGGTGTATGTCGGATGTCTGTAAAATTGTAGATTTTATGCCTTTTGCTTTGACGGAAACCGTATCGGATCCCTGAAAATCAATCCCGTCGGCTGTTCCGCTGACGGCCAATTCTTCGGAGCCTATAAACATATGGGACTGCAACAATTGCCTGTCAAATTTGACCATCAGGTCCGGTACGCCATCACGATCATAATCTCCGATTCTATAGGGTCTGGTTTCCGCGGGGACGTCGTATCCATTTACATTTAACATGACACTGCCTACATCGATTTGTCCGACATCGGTTGGGCAGTCATTCGGAAATTCGATATAAACGGTTGCCCAATTCCCCTTACTTTCAAGGTTAAAATTGTTTGGATTCACGTCGATTAAAGCTTCAATTGAATCATCGGCTATTGCCGATGAAACGGGTCCGATTACTAGCAAGGTTCCCAAAAAGGTTGTCATAAATAAGATTGATAGGATTTTAGTAAAGTCTGATATGATTCGTTTCATAGTCAATTCTCCCTTCTTCAAAAAAAGTTAATTTAATGAATCCACAGAAATCGAGAATATCGTTTTAAAAAGGAAGAGCGGATGGAGAATAGTGGATTTTACCGGGTGTTTGTTGAAAACAAAAAAATTGTCGGGGTCTATGATTTATATCAACTTGTTTTTCTTCTGTCTTTACGCTTCTTGACTTGACTTAACCTTGATAAGAACTTGCTTTCATTGGTTTTGAGTATAGGGAAGCAACGCTTGTATGTCAA
>CAZOHQ010000252.1:0-3896 GCA_964579455.1 uncultured Syntrophaceae bacterium
AGAAAACTCGTGCCGCGCAAAATACCGCTCTAAACGAAATGGTTCAAATTTCATTCAATTCAATCCTTATTTTTCAGTTACTACTATACGGCATGATTCTGAAGATGGCTTACTTTCGCTCCTTCAGTAAATCACGTATTTGCGTCAGTAATACTTCCTGAGCAGGGGGTTCAGGGGGAGCTTTAGGCGCTTCAGCCTCTTGTTTCTTGAGTGAATTAATTCCCTTGACAGCAATAAAAATAGCAAACGCGATGATTATGAAATCGATAATCGTTTGTATGAACTTTCCATAGCTGATTACCACCGCTGGAAGGTCTCCCGCAGCTGCTTTAACGGTAAATGCCAGATTGGTGAAATCGACCCCACCTAAAAGCACTCCTATCGGAGGCATAAGTACACCACCAACAAAGGAAGAAACAATTTTGCCAAATGCGGCACCAATAATGATGCCAACTGCCATATCGACGACATTTCCCTTTACCGCAAACTCCTTAAATTCTTTCATCATCCCCATGATAAGTTCCTCCTCGCTAAAATAGTGACCTGTTACGCTGCAACCCTAATAACCTCAAGACTTAGAATCGCCTCCTCCACTGCTTAGCATTGATTAATCCGTATCACGACGAAGGTTACCCGCCCACGGATTGGGCCGGTGCAATCCTTTATTATTGTTTACCTGCTCAATATTTCAAAAATCCATTTTGACTAATATTGTTAATATATAACGTTACCCGGGATTGAACTATCTTTTTTAAATGAGTAAAAGAACCAATATAACAGGGTATTACGAAATGTTATTTTTGAACTGTGAAGGATTGTCGATAAAGGCTTCTATGCAAGAAAGACAAATGCATGATTTACCTTTTTGTGTATCAGGAACCAGATCCAGGAGTTCTTGAGGAACGGTGACTTTGGTGCACCAGCACGGTTCGTCACTATGGGCCATGCATTTATTATCAGCATGGCAAAAAGGACATATAGTTTCGTTTATACGTTCATTCATTATTTTTACCAAAAATTAATCTTTATTTACGGATTTGTTCCAATGCTTCTTTTACTTCTGTTACAGGATATGTGCACACTTTATTTTGGCATACATATATGGTGGTTTGTTCCTCTATCAGTTTATTCTCAAGCAGGGATAAGGTTCCTTCATTCTTTCCACCCGATACGATAACATCGGGCAAGTAGTGCTTATCGAGTTCTTTTCGTTTGGCTTCGGATTCTTTTCCTACGAGAGCTACTTCGTAAGACCCTCCGGCAAACCAGGCCATCAGAATATCCCAATTTGCATAATAAGCACCGCCGGTTAAAGCGTTTTGCTTTACATTGCTCAGCATTCTTTTTGATTTCCGGATATAATCGTCATTGTAAAAATATTGTCCAAGTACAAACAGATTTTTTGCCATTTCGGAATTTGAAGAGGGAATCACATTGTCGGTTGTTTCCATGTTACGGGCTATTAATGCCGGGTCAATGTCGGATGTATAATAAAACATTCCCTTATCTTCATCGTAAAAATGAGCAATAGTGTAGTCTGTTAATTGCCGTGCCTCCTGTAACCATTTTTCATCAAATGTGGCCTGATACAGGGAAATATAAGCCTCGATAGTAAAGGCATAATCATCTAAAAACGCGTTGATGGACGCCGTACCGTTCTTATAATTTCTATGTAATCTGCCATCGGGGGCCTTGATTTCCGCGTTGATAAGATCGGCATTTTTCAGCGCTGTATCTAAATATTGCTTGTTGTCAAAAACTCTGTAGGCATCAATATATGCCTTGAGCATCAGGGCATTCCATGACGTGAGAATTTTATCATCAAGCCCCGGTCGAACGCGCCCGGTTCTTTCTTTTAATAATAGCTCTTTTGCCTCCAGGACTCGCCGGGCCAGTTCGCTTTCCGAGATTTTATATGTATTCGCTATTTCGTTATCGCTTGCGGATCTGAATAAGATATTCCGCCCACCTTCCCAGTTTCCTTTTTCCGTTACGCTGTAATAGTCAATAATTACATCGGCCCTGGTGCCCAATACTTTTTGCAATTCATCCTTTGTCCATACATAAAACTTCCCCTCTTCGCCCTCACTGTCGGCGTCAAATGAAGAATAGAAACCACCTTCCTTTGATGTCAGCTCTCTTTGTATGAAATCCAGGGTTTCATGTACAATGAGCTCGTATCGGGGGTCTTTGGTCAGTTGATAAGCGGCGGCATACAAACTGACGAGCTGTGCGTTGTCATACAGCATCTTTTCAAAATGGGGTACTTTCCAATACGGATCGGTGGAATATCGCGCAAAACCACCGCCTATCTGGTCGTAGATTCCGCCATCTGCCATCTTATGTAAGGTTGTTGTAACGGCCTTCAGCGCATCCGCATTTCGGGTCAGATGATGATAGTGCAGCAGGAATTGGTAGCCAACGGGCAGGGGGAACTTTGGCGCTCCCTTGTGCCCCCCATTGGTGTAATCTATTGTGTTTTTCCAGGCACCAAAAATACGATCCAAGTCGCCTGTGGTAAATTCCGCTTTTTCAGTATTCACATACGGTATCTCACCAGATTGCACTCCCTGTGTGAGCGCCTCTGCCTGCTGCTGTGTCTTATCGGGATTTTGTTTCACGAACTGCAGTACCTGCGTGAGCATATCAACCCATTGTGCTTGTGGAAAATATGTCCCGCCATACACAGGCCGACCATCGGACAGGGCAATGCAATTCAGCGGCCAGCCTCCGCTACCGGTAATCAATTGCACAGCATTCATATACACCTGGTCAATGTCGGGCCGTTCCTCCCTATCAACTTTAATAGCCACGAAATTTTCGTTCATGAAATTTGCTACTTTTTCGTCATCAAAACTTTCGTGCTCCATGACATGGCACCAATGACAAGCCGCATAACCGATACTTATAATGATTAGTTTATTTTCTTTCCGGGCCTTATCCAGGGCTTCTTTTCCCCATGGATACCAATTGACAGGATTGTGAGCGTGTTGCAACAGATAGGGGCTGCTCTCGTGAATAAGGTGATTTGTATAGGTATATTCTTGAGATTTCATATCATCCTTGTTCTCTTGTGTGTGCCCATAAGAAGGTAGGGAAAGTATACAAAAAAAAAGTAACTACATACACAATTTTAATCATGTCTCGAATGGTAATACAGTACAAACAGATACCCTACATTATACTTGTCACATTATTATAGTCAATTATTAACCTTTCCACGTTTGTGAACCGAACAGGGGAACCCATCGTTTGCTATCCTGACCATCGTTTTCTGATCCAGGGATTTTGATGACCATAGATCAAATCTAGCCGCGTTACAATCACGTAGACATAAGCTTCATGTCAAGCTAACAGGCCGGGTCAGATCGCAACGCGTCAAACCTGCCACGCAATCTCCGTTCGCGTACACACGTATGCGTGTGAGGGCAATGCCCGCAAGCAACCCGGCGGCAAAAATGACGAGAAGGGTAAGAATCTTGAACCAGAGTATATCCATGATCGCTGGCCTGTCTAATGAATCACCTGTAATCAATCAAGCAGCGCAAAATTGATTTTCTGGTGATATCGATTGTTGGATGGCCTTTAATTTGATTCCTGCACATACCGTATTATTGTTCTGCCTACGATAGTGTTATCTCCCACCCCTGCGAACGCGGAACTCCCCGGGCCATATGCAAATACGTGCACCATGTTTGCCGGATGATGTTTCGATATTAATTTCGACGTTAATTTCGACTTAGAAACGTTATGCATTTTTGGGCAGGCGAATTGCCGCGTCGAAACGTTGCTCATTGACAATTGATCCCCATTGTGTACCTGATCGTTCTTCAACTAAGCGGAATCCATATTTTTCATACAGATGCCGTGCCGGATCCAAACCCTGAAATGTCCAG
>CAZOHQ010000253.1:0-3878 GCA_964579455.1 uncultured Syntrophaceae bacterium
TGATCAGACAATTCTAATCTTTGCTGTCCTGTACCGTCTCTTGTTCCCCGAAACCAGGTGTTTCCAGATACTGAAATCCGCCATCTTTCACATGTAGCAACACAGCTTCTTTCACCACATTACCATCCGTATCCATGTCCATAGTCCCGGATATTCCCCTGAATCCCTTTGTATCTTCGAGGGCTTTCCGTATATTTGATCCAATTGTTGATTGAGCTCGTTCTATGGCATCTACCAGCAGAAAATATGCGTCTGCGCCGAGTACATCGAACCTGCCGGCTCTGGTCGCTGTTTCCTTCTCATATGCATCGATATATAATCGGGCGATATCCGCTGGCGCGCGTTCTCTATCGAAATCAGTTGTGAATGTAACCCCTTCCACATATTCGCCGCCCAGGCTGATAAATGCGGGAATATGCACAGTGCTGGAAGACAGAATGTGGGTGTTGACCCCCATGTCTACAGACTGGCGGCATATATAGGCAACCGTGGAATAAGAATCCGGTAGATACAGAACATCGGGTTTTGCAGCCATTATTGATGATAGCTGGGTGATGAAATCCCTGTCTTCAGTCTGGCAGTATGCTATCGCGACTATCTTTCCTCCCATCCCGTTAAAATTCTTAACAAAAATGTCGGCCAACTCTATGGAATAATCCCTGTCTATGGTCATGAGAACGGCCGCTTTTCTCGTCTTGAGATGGGAATAGGCGTACCTGGCGGCAGCTTCACCCTGAAGGGAATTGGAGAGACACACACGAAATGCGTATTTTCTGCCCTTTGTTGCCACTAATTCCGTATAAGCGGGAATAACGGTAGGTTTCTTTTCCTTCTCGGCAATGGATATTCCCCCAAGTGGATCAGAACCGGATATCTCCCCTATCATTGCGCATATTTTATTATCTTTGATTAAGCGGGTCACGGCACCGGCTGTTCCGGTATTCTCTGCCTTCGTATCAACAAGAAACAACTCTATTTTTCTCCCAAGTGTCTCCGGCTTGATACTGTTCGCAATCCTGATGCCGTCGTATTCGGCCTGTCCCTGGGATGCCATGGGGCCGGTCATGGGAAGATACACGCCTATTTTGATGGTGCCTGGTGTTTCCTCTGCATAGGTGGGCAGTGAAATTACTGAAATTAAAAACGAGACCAGTATGATTATTAAAAATTTCTTAAAATCCATATCGCTTCCCCTTTTCAGCGTTCCGCCCCCTTCTTTCTGAAGATCAGTCGTACCGGTGTATTCTCGAAACCCAGTTCTTCATGTATCCTGTTGGCCAGATAGCGTTCATAGGAAAAATATACCGCCTTTGCTTCGCGAACAAAGAATACGAAGGTGGGGGGCCTTACAGATATCTGGGTTGCATAGTTTATTTTATTGGGCCTGTTCCTGTAGCGAGGAGGAGAGAGTCTTTCGGTGAATTCCGCCAGCTTTGTGTTTAAGAGAGAGGTTGAAACTCTTTTTGTATACTGATCATAGACATTGTCAATAAGATCGAATACCTTTCGCAGTCTCTGCCCGGAGAGAGCCGATACGGTGATTATGGGTGCAAAATCCAAATATTTCAGGCTGTCTTTTACATGTCTTACATGTGTGCCGATCGTGGAATTATCTTTTTCAATAAGGTCCCATTTGTTCAGGATTATGATACAGGCCACGCCTCTTTCATAGGCCAGGCCTGCTATTTTTGTGTCCTGCTCAGTGACCCCTTCCTGTGCGTCTATCATGACGAGGGCTATGTCACAGCGGTCGAGCGTCTTTATTGCTTCTATAACACTGTATTTCTCCAGTTTTAGACTGACCTTGCTCTTTTTCCTTATCCCTGCGGTGTCTATCAGGAGATATTTTCTGTCATTCAGATCAAAAGCCGTGTCCACTGCGTCTCTCGTGGTTCCGGGTATGGGGTTGACTATCGTACGCTCATAGCCGAGGATCTTGTTTATCAATGAAGATTTCCCCACGTTGGGTTTCCCGATTACGGCTATCCGTATCCTTTCATCGATTTCTTCTTCGACAGGGATTTCAGGAAGGTGTTCTACGACGTCATCCAGCAGGTCGCCCACGCCGAGCCCGTGCTGGGAAGATATGGTGTAGACCCGATCGATACCCAGTCGGTAAAAATCGAATGCCAGATCCTCCTGCTTGAGATTATCTATCTTGTTTGCAACGTAGAAGATGGGTTTTTTTGTTTTTCTGAGCAGCCCTGTAATCTCGATATCGGAAGGGGTAAGACCTTCCCGGCCATCCATAAGAAAGATGATGGCATCAGCTTCCTCGATGGCCAGGTTTGTCTGCTCACGCATCTGTATAAGCATTCGTTCACTGGTAGCGGGTTCAAAACCTCCCGTATCGATGATCATGAATGCCTTGCCGTTCCAGTTGGAATCCGCGTAATTTCTATCTCTTGTGGCGCCAGGCTGGTCTATAACGATAACCTTTCTGGTATCGGACAGCCGGTTAAACAGTGTTGATTTACCGACATTCGGCCTGCCTACGATCGCTACTATGGGTTTCATGTATGTCCGTCCTCTATTCATTCGTATATCCGAATTCTCCAAGCATTCTCGAATCCTGTGCCCAGTCCTTTTGCACTCTGACAAACAGCTCCAGATATATCCTGGTACCGAAAAACTTTTCCATTTCCAACCGCGCGCTGGTTCCTATCCTTTTCAGCATGCTGCCCTTTTTGCCGATGATAATGCCTTTCTGAGAATCCTTCTCAACATTTACAACTGCCTGTATATGTGTCAGACCCTTTGCCTCATCCTCCTTGAAAGACTCGATCACGATGGCGGTTGAGTAGGGCACCTCTTTGTGTGTTAGTATGGTAATCTTTTCCCTGATTATTTCAGCCGCGAGAAATCTTTCGGAACGATCTGTTATCATATCATCCGAGAAATATTGCGGTCCTTCCGGCAGGATATTCCATATTATATCCATGAGCCTGTCAACATTAAATCCCTTCAGGGCACAGATCGGCACAATCTCTTCAAAGGTGTGAAGGTGCCTGATATTGTCAATCAAGGTCAGCAGTTTTTCCTTGTCTATCAGATCAATCTTATTAATCACCAGCACGACGGGCAGTTCCGTCTTTTTGAGTGATTGTACGATAAGATTGTCGTCTTCACCGATATGTGTCCCGGCATCGATAAGCAGGAGCAGCATATTCACATCACTAAAGACACCCATCGCGGCTGATACCATCTGGCGGTTAAGCGGCGTCCTCGCTTTGTGTATTCCCGGGGTGTCGAGAAAGATGAACTGACCTGCCTCGGTATTCCTGATACCCATAATCCTGTTTCTAGTTGTCTGGGGCTTATGAGTTGTTATTGCAATCTTTTCACCCACCGCAAAATTCATGAGCGTGGATTTTCCCGCGTTTGGCTTTCCTATGATTCCTACAAAACCTGATTTAAACAAAGTTGATTCCTCTATCAGCAGGGCAGGGTCACATAATCCGTAATGACCATCTTTCCTGCATCGTGTTTTCTCTGACCTGTATCTCTGTCAGGTTGAATGATTCCTTCAATATCTTTATATTCCGGTTTTTCATCCCCCGAAGGTTCGACACATCCTGGGGAGCCACGGAAAACACCACATTGCTGTCTTTCAGGTCTGCCGATTTCAAAAGGTCCGATGCCATGTCCAAAAAGATAGCTCCCTCTACGAGCGACCGGAAGGCCGGGTGAAATGGGCCGGCAATGATATTGTTATCTGTCTCCATTTCCTTTGTTGTGTGAAGCCCAAGTCTTATAACAGGTATACCGGCTTTTTGAAACCTCAATAGAGCGTGTTTACAGAGTTCAACGGCCTCGTCCAGTGTGGGCGGCCGATACGTACCCTCCAGATATGACGTTGCCAGAGGAGTATCCTTGAA
>CAZOHQ010000254.1:0-3848 GCA_964579455.1 uncultured Syntrophaceae bacterium
TCACATGAGGGCCGACTGGGCCAAAGAGCTGGGCGTAAAGACGCTTGCCGAAGATCCGAATGTGGAGTACCTCTTCTATGTGGGATGTTCCGGATCATTTGATGACAGGGGTAAAAAGGTTACCGTTGCCTTTGCAAAGATTCTGAAAGAGGCCGGTGTCAGTTTCGGCATCTTGGGTGAGGAAGAGGGTTGCTGCGGCGATTCCGCCATGAGGGGTGGAAATGAGTATCTCTCACAGACCCTGGCGCAGGTGAATATAGATGTGATGAACGGATATGGCGTAAAGAAGATCATCTGTACCTGTCCCCATGGATATAACGCTCTCAAGAAGGATTATCCGCATTTTGGCGGTAATTTTGAAGTTTATCATCATACAGAGATAATCGCCGATCTTATCGCTCAAGGTAAGCTCACGTTGAAAAATTCGGTCACCGGTCTGTTTACGTACCACGATTCCTGCTTCCTGGGTAGATACAATGATATTTACGAACAGCCACGGAAGATACTCGCGGCTGTTCCAGGTATGAAACTGTCCGAGATGGAAAGGAACCACGCCAAGAGCTTTTGCTGCGGTGCGGGCGGCGGAAGGATGTGGATGGAAGAAGATATCGGAGATCGGATCAACGATATGAGGACCGACCAGGCCATTGAAATAAAGGCGGATACGATAGCGGTTGGTTGTCCCTTCTGCCTGACGATGATGTCGGACGGCATCAAGGACCGCGAGATGGAAGAAAAGATGAAAGCCCTTGATATCGCTGAGATAGTCTGGGAGGCCATGGGTCTTGAAGAAGCCGTCAAGGTTGAGGCTCCTGAGGAAACGGCCCCGGAAGAGGAAGCTCCCGCCGAGACGGTGTAGGAGAATTCTTGTTAGTGCAATTAAGGGCCCCCGATCTTAAAATCGCGGGCCCTTTTTAATGAGACCACGGTTTCACACGGTTTGTGGTCGAAGAGAAAAAGGAGAACGTACGGTACCTTATGGACGAAGGGTTCTGTTTGATTCTATATAGATGACAGAGGTTGGAACAGAAGGTTTTTTATGGCTTTTTCGGGGAAAGTATATTAAGGGCATAGATGAGGTGTACAAGGGGGAGACAAGGCGAATAGCGGGTTGCGTGACCTGTTATCCGATTGGAACGGAGTTTTTACATTTTACCCTAAAGGAGGGCAGGAACTTATGGCAAGTGCAATCAAGTATGAGGATAAACCATGGCTTAAATCGTATGAAGCAGGGGTCCCGGAATTTGTTGATTATGAGAATGTGTGCATGCCAGATTTCCTCGACCGGTCGGCTCATAAATATCCCGATTTGGATGCGCTTATTTTTCAGGGATATAAGCTGACCTATGCGGGTCTCAAGGAGATGGTGGATCGTTTTGCTACCTGCCTTACGGCCTTCGGCGTTAAAAAGGGAGATGCAGTTGGGATTCTTCTGCCCAACCTGATTCCCTGTGTCGCTGCCTACTTCGCTATCCTGAAAGTTGGGGGTATAGCGGTCATGAATAATCCCCTCTACTCGGATGTCGAGCTTGAGCATCAGTTTAACGATTCCGGTTCAAAGGTACTCATAACGCTTGATCTTCTCGGAAACCGGATGATCGATCTTCGTCCGAAGACACAGATCAAAGAAATTGTGTATACCTCGATCGGGGATTACCTCCCCTTTCCCAAGAATTTGTTATTCCCACTCGTAGCAAAGAAAAAGAAACTTGCCGCGGATGTTAAACCTGCAAAGGATCTCTATACATGGAAGGAGTGTATCGCGAAATATGCGCCCAATCCACCTTCCGTGAAGCTCGATTTTGAAGATGTGGCCATGTACCAGTACACCGGGGGTACGACAGGGGTTTCTAAGGGAGTAATGCTGACCCACGCCAATCTGAGCAAACAGGTGCAGCACCTCGCCGCGTGGTTTCCCACCTTTGGTCAAGGAAAGGAGCGAATGCTGGGTGCGCTCCCCTTCTTCCATGTCTTCGGCCTGTCCACGGCAATGAACTTTTCCGTGTACATGGGATGGACGGATATCCTGGTTCCCAAACCTCAGCCGGAGCCCCTCCTTGAGACAATAGGGAAATTCAAACCCACCTTTGCGCCACTGGTACCGACCATGTACATAGGAATGCTGAACCACCCTAATATCAAGAAAACGGATATGAGCTGTATAAAGGGCTGTTTCTCCGGAAGTGCGCCGCTTCCGCTCGAAGTTATCAGTGATTTTGAAAAGATTACAGGAGCGGTTATCGTTGAAGGATTCGGAATGACGGAGACGACGCCCGTCACGCATGTAAACCCATTCGCAGGGGGGGCTCGCAAGGTCGGGAGCGTTGGACTTCCCATCTCCGATACGCTCTGTAGGATCGTTGATCTGGATGATGGTGTAACGGACATGCCAGTCGGAGAGGCGGGAGAATTAATCGTGAAAGGGCCGCAGATCATGAAGGGCTACAAGGGTAAGCCTGATGAGACGGCAAACACCCTGAAGGACGGCTGGATCTACACCGGAGACATCGCTACGATGGATGATGAGGGATATTTCTATATCGTGGATCGCAAGAAGGATATGATCATATCGGGCGGCTACAATGTCTATCCTCGTGACATAGACGAGGTCTTCTATGAGAATCCGAAGGTCCAGGAGGCCTGCTCCATAGGAATCCCGGATCCGAAGCGGGGAGAAAACGTCAAGGTCTTTGTGGTGTTGAAGGAGGGAGAAACCGCCACAGAGGAAGAGATGATAGAGTTTTGCAAGGGCAAACTGGCCACCTATAAGCTTCCGTCGGAGGTGGAGTTCCGCAAAGAACTTCCAAAAACCAATATCGGCAAAATCCTCCGCAAGGACCTGAGAAAAGAAGAGCTGGCAAAGAGGAAGAAATAGGGCATAGGAAAAGGTCTGTAAAAATTCGGGCGGGGAGGGTTCTTCCCGCCCGAATAGTATGTGGACAGGGTGTAAGAGAAAGGGGTGTTTATGAAATTTCGGGAGATAGATGGAATAAAGATTGCCTTTCGGGTGAACGAGGGAGGCCTAGATGACGGGAGAAAAACGCTGTTTTTTATCCACGGTTCTACGGGGGACCATACCAGCTGGAAGGATCAGTATGCCACTCTGGATAAGCAGTTTAATGTCATCGCAGTGGATCTCCCCGGGCATGGACAATCAGGCGGGAAGGGTGAGCGGGAAGTCTCGGTTTATGTGAAGTGGGTTCAAAAGACAGTGGAAGCACTCGGTCTTCAACGGCCTGTCCTGATAGGTCATTCCCTGGGTGCCGCGATAGCCCTTGAATCAGCGATACGATACGGAGACATGCTGTCCGGTATCGTTGCGGTAGGGGGCGGGGCCACCATGCCGGTAAACCCTCTGGTCCTGGACGGCATGCGGGGAGACCCTTCGATGATCATTAATTCGATACCCGCCTTCGCCGTCTCGAAGAGACATCGCGAACGACTAAAAGACTTTCTGGTCGCGAATCTTGAACGGATGGACAAAGAGGTCGCGTATGGCAATTTTCTCGCGTGCGACCGGTTCGATATATCGGGAAGACTGGGACAGATTAGAATTCCAACCCTCCTGATCTGTGGAGAGGATGATAAGATGATGCCGCCCAAATTTTCCCGGTATCTGGAGGAACATATTGCAGGCGCAAGAATGGTGCTGATAAAAGATGCGGGGCACTTTGTCATGATGGAGGATGCAAGCACATGTAACGTGGCCTTGCGTGAATTTGTTGATTCGCTGGAGTGATGATGACTAGAATATTGATTGTATATCATTCGCAGACAGGCAACACCGAAAAGATGGCTCGGGAGGTCGCGCAGGGGGTGACGGACATAGAGAACGCGGAGGTGATCCT
>CAZOHQ010000255.1:0-3817 GCA_964579455.1 uncultured Syntrophaceae bacterium
TGAAGGTTTCCAGAAGGCCGATAATGATACCCCCGATAACGGCGCCTCCGATACTGTCCAGGCCGCCGAGTATAACCACCGGAAAAACCTTGAGTCCTATGGAAGAAAGGTCATGGACGTTGATCCCATTGATAATACCAAGGACAATCCCGCTCATTCCTGCAACAAGGGCCGCAATAGCCCAGGACAGGGCGAACACCTTTCTTACGTGCACCCCCAGCGAAAGGGCTGCCGGCTGGTTATCCGCGACCGATCGCATATAAATACCCTGTGAGGAATATTTGAAAAAGAGTCCAAAAAGAATGAGGAATATCAAGCCGATGGCAATCGATACGACATACACAGGCGGTATGTTGATACTCCGCCAATGTATGGCAAGGCCCGCGGGGAGAAAGTCCGGAAAGGTATAGAGGTTTCCACCCCATATGAAGAGCATGATCCCCTTGAATATGGAAGCCAGCCCCACCGTCAGCATAATTACATATATAAGCGGTTCGCCGATCAACGGCCGGAGGAAGATGCGCTCAACGACGAATCCAAGTATAAAACATCCGACAAGCGCCAGGGGAAATGCCAGATAGACAGGCAGCCCCGCCCATGTAATCAAGGCCAAGAATATAAATGCCCCCAGGGCCATCAGCTCCCCATGCGCAAAATTTAACACACTGGAGGATTTGAAAATCATTACAAATCCCATGGCTGCCAGGCCATAGAGAAATCCTATGCTTATCCCATTTACCAAAAGCTGGATGAAAAATTCCATACAACAAACCTCTCTTTAATATTTAATTAAAAAATAAAGGGTTACTTCCTACTCTTCATATGTCACTTTACAGTTCTAATATACGCACCCTGGTTTCCAGCGTTCCCACCTGCCCGTTACGATAGCGTATCGTTGTTTTCACATCCAGGTCTTTCTTACCCTCGTACATGGCGGTTATCAGTTTCAGGTAGAGCCCGTACACAAATCTCCTGCGCACCTTCCCTGTCCTTGTCAGTTCCTCATCGTCCGCGTCGAGGAGCTTGTAGAGAAGTATGCACTTCCGCACCTTCATGGCGTCCGGCAGTTTTTCATTAACCTTTCCAATCTCCGCGTACACCAGTTTTTCTACCTCTGACTGTTGTGAGAGATCGGTATATGTTGTGTAGGGAATCATTCTCTCTTCGGCCCAGTTACCGACATTCCCCATATCAATGTTTATCAGCGCTGTTATGTATGGACGCCCCTCGCCAAAGGTAACCGCCTCCCGTATGTAGGGACTGAATTTCAGACGTGTCTCTATGAAATCAGGCGAAAAGGCCTCTCCCTGCTTGTTTCTGATGATCTCCTCCCTGCGCCCTATGATCACGAGATGACCGTCATCGTCAAGATACCCGGCATCTCCGGTCCGGAGCCATCCATCCTCAAAGGCGGTATTCGTTGCCTCAAAATCGTTATAATATCCCCTGAACACCGTCTTGCTTGACAGAAAGACCTCCTGATCCTCCGATATCTTCACTTCCATACAGGATAATGGTCTTCCGACTGTCTCGGCCTTGACCTCATGATCGGGCTGGACTTGAAATATGCCACCCGATTCTGTAAGCCCGTAACATTGTTTTAGATTCAGACCCAGTGAGCGAAAAAACCGTATAACGTCGGGACTTATCGGATGCCCTCCCGTATACGCGCTGTAAAAACCGGCGCAACCAATCCGGTCGAGGAGCGGGTGAAAGATAATAACAGATGCCAGCCATCGGGCGAACCTGAGTCCCGAACCGGTCGACTTTCCCTGTGCTTCCAGATCAGTGATCCTGCCGCCTATGTTCTCAGCCAGATGGAAGAGCTTCCTTCGTATCAGGCCGGCATCGCCCATCTTTACGCGAATGGTAGAGGCAAGATCTTCCCAGAAACGGGATGATGTAATAAGTATATTGGGGCCCAATTCGCGGAAATCTTCGAGAAGCGTTTCCCGTGTCTCAGGAAAGTTCATCGTCATCCCGCCGGCCAGGGCAACGCCCGTTCCCCACATCTGGTCAACTATCCATGCCGGTGGCGAAATTGACAGCCAGTCCGCGGTCACACCGGCGGGAATTGTTTCGAGCCAGCTTGCCGCCATCTGTGTAAAATTGATGTGGGACATCATTGCCAGTTTGGAGATGCCGGTTGTCCCCGATGTCATTATCATCAGGGCAATATCGTCCGGCCTCCCCTTCCCCACCTCGCTGGCAAACAGTTCCGGTTCCTTTTTGTCCAGCTCTTCACCTGCCTGCAGCAGGTCGGCAAAGGTCATAAGCCACTCATCGTCGCGATAAGAGCTCATACCCGTCCGGTCAACGTATATGACTTTCTTTACGTGGGTAAGCCTGTCACGCATTTCCAACAGCTTATCCGTCTGCTCCTGATCCTCCACAATCACGTATGCCGCTTGAATTCTATTGAGGGTGCCCGCCATCTCTTCGCTCACCGCGGAGGTAAACAGGTTCAGGGCGACAGCGCCAAGGGACTGCCCTCCCAATTGACTGAATAGCCATTCCGGGTGATTGTCCATGATAATGCCGATATTATCACCCCTTTTCAAACCGAGAGCACTAAGACCCAGACCAACTTTCTTCGAATATTCCAGATAGTCGCTCCAGTTGTATGACTGCCATATGCCATATGCCTTTTCACGAATCGAGGTGCGCCCTCCGAATTCTTCCGCATGTTTCTGCAGGATCTGCGGAAGGGTGAGGCCGGTTATAGGCGTATCCCTTTTTGAAGGTTTCGAGTCTTGCGCTTCGGGTTTCGGGTTCATTGTGGATCTCCCAGATACGCCTTAATTACTTCCGGATCATTCTGTATTGCTTCAGGCGTTCCCTCGGCCAGTTTATCTCCGAAATTTAAAACCATTACACGCTTCGATATACTCATCACAATAGACATATCATGCTCGACGAGTATCATCGTCTGCCCCCAGTCTTTGTTCAATTCGGTCAGGAATCTCACCATATCTTCCTTCTCTTCAAGATTCATCCCGGCGAAAGGTTCGTCCAGCACCAGAAGTTTTGGTTCAAGCGCCAGCGCGCGCCCAAGCTCAACCCTCTTCCGCAGTCCATACGGCAATGATCCCACAGGGGTTTTTCTGATGGCCTGCATTTCCAGAAAGTCGATCAACTCCTCCACGACAGCACGGTGCCTGACCTCTTCTCTTCTGACACCGCCCATGAAAAGAAGCGCCCTGCCCAGTCCGTAGCTGCAATGGATATGGCGCGCGAGGAGCATATTGGACAGGACTGTCATACCGGGGAACAGCTCAATATTCTGGAACGTTCTCCCGACGCCGCTACTTATAAGTTTATGTGTCGGGAGATGTGTTATATCCTTTTTGTTAAACAGTATTCTGCCCGCCTGTGGCCTGTAAAAGCCGGTAAGGCAGTTCAAGAGGCTCGTCTTTCCGGCACCGTTTGGTCCGATAATCGCGAACAATTCTCCGGTCTTCACCTTGAATCCGATGTCGTTCAAAGCCATAACGCCTCCGAAGCTCAGGGTCAGAGAGGTCACTGCCAGATCGGCGCGTTTCCCTCCGCCGGATATTTCCTTGAATATGTCAGGTTGTCCCCGAAAAGCCTTCATTTTTTCTCCAGAATCTGTATCGCTTCTTTCCCGGGAACAAAGAAGTTCGTAACAGGGGTATAGGTACCATCTTCAGACACCTTGACGATCCTCCCTTTGAATGAACCCTCATGATCTGTTTTCGTATAGGTAATGTTGGGCATAATACCCCCGAAATCTTCATCTGAGAATAATTCCATAGCCATATTTATGGTTTCTCTTGTGATCTTTCCATATTTTTCA
>CAZOHQ010000256.1:0-841 GCA_964579455.1 uncultured Syntrophaceae bacterium
TATCGGAAGCGTTGGTTTCTTTCAGGACCTCAGGGAGATAAAACGCCTTCAACAGGAACTGGTGAAATCCGAAAGACTGGTGGCAATAGGCCAGACAGTTGCCAGACTGGCCCACTACATCAAGAACATTCTCGCCGGTCTTAAGGGAGGGACATATGTCGTCAATATTGGTCTTGACAAAAATGATACCGATAAGCTAAGAACGGGCTGGCAAATGGTCGAGAGGAACGTGGGAAGGATATCTTATCTTGTTACCGACCTGCTTGCATATTCCAAGGAACGTGAGCCGGAATACAGAAAGTGCCTTCCAAATGATATTGCCGAAGATGTGTGCGAGTTGCTGGATGGAATGGCGATGGAAAACCGGATTACGGTTGAGAGAGATTTTGATCCATCCCTAAAAGATGTCTTGATGGATCCTGATATGGTTCACAGCACCCTCCTTAATCTGGTTTCGAATGCTGTGGATGCCTGTATATTTGACCTTGACGAAAAGAAACGGCACACGGTCAGGGTGGGGACACAACTTGAAGATGACAATATCATCAGATTCACAGTGAATGATAACGGTTGCGGAATGAGTGAAGGGATCAGAAATAAGATATTCTCGGCCTTCTTCAGCACGAAGGGGGGAAAGGGCACCGGTCTGGGCTTGTTGGTTGTTCAGAAGCTGCTACAGGAACAAAACGGCCGCATTGAGATACTGTCCGAGTTGGGTGAGGGGTCGACCTTTATCGTACGACTTCCCTATGGGAAGGTGGCGTAAGAAGTGAGTATAACCCGAAACTCGCAACTTGAGACTCGAAACAATTAAAGCTCAAAGGAGTGTTTGTGATGTCTA
>CAZOHQ010000256.1:851-3816 GCA_964579455.1 uncultured Syntrophaceae bacterium
GTCCAGAAGCTACTTCAGGAACAAAATGGCAGTATAGAGATACTGTCTGAGTTGGGAAAGGGATCAACTTTTATCGTACGACTTCCCTATGGGAAGGTAGCGTAAGAGGTGGGGTAGCCCGAAACTTGAAACGTAAGACTCAAAACAATTAAAGCACAAAGGAGTGTTTGTGATGTCTAAAAGGGTTCTTGCCGTTGATGACGACCCCGATATAATCATATTTGTCAAGACCGTTCTGGAGGAGAATGGATATATTCCCCTGATAGCAATGAACGGTGAAACAGGGCTTTCTATAGCGAGAGACGAGGCTCCCGAACTGATCATACTGGATGTCTTAATGCCCAAGCAGAGCGGTATCCGCATGTACAGGGAATTGAAGGGTGATGATGCCCTCAAGCATATTCCTGTTATCATCCTTTCCGGAATTGCACGACGCACCTTCCTCCGTTCACAGGAAGCCCTGACGGAATTTGGAGATCAACCGGTACCTGAGCCCGAGGTGTATATAGAAAAACCGGTTGAGCCGGCTGAGCTGGCGGAGGTTATAGCAGGCCTGATAGACTGAAGTTGACGGGATATTGATGGACGGGGGGTACAATGCAGAACAAGAAGTTGCTCTTTGTAACCCAGTTTGAAGAGTTGTGGTTTGATGCCCTCCGGTCTTTGATGGATTTGAGGAAAACAGGTTTTAACCATGTAGTGTTTCTGCATGTAATAGAAAGAGACAAAGTCGCCATGTACCGCGGCAAGGGTTATCTCAAGGATGAAGAGATAAAGCTTCGGGAAATGGCAAATGTCCGGTTTATAGATTGGGCGGAGAGTCTTTTTGAGCAGGGTATGGAAGTGGGGGCATATATTGTTGTCGGAAATCCACTTCCCAAAATCATATCCACTGCGGCTGAAGAAAATGTGGACCTTATAGTCATGGGCCGCCACAAGAAAGGGACGTTTGAGGAACTCTATGGGGGTTCCGAAACCCTGGAAATACTTGAAAGGACGTCCACACCGGTGCTGGTATATAAGTATATGTTGCCCTCAGGGAAAGTGAATGAAAAACCATTCGAAAGGCCTCTGCTTACGATGGACTGGTCTCCCGCCAGTGAGAAGGCTGTTGATTACCTCCTTTCGTTCAAGGATATCCTGAAGAAGGTGATCGTCATGCATGTGATCGGGGAAAAGGAATTTAAGAGTACATCGGCGATGGAGATACAGGCCATTCGACAGGAAAACAGGCAGAAACTAGAGAGGGTATGTTCCGTTTTTGAGAAAGAGGATATAGAAGCCGAGTCACATCTCTACGTGGGCGGCACATTCGAGCAGATAGAGAAGGCGGCCAGTGAACGGGAAGCCTCGATGATTGTTGCAGGGACAACAGGTAAGAGCCCCCTGAAAGAAATATTTCTGGGAAGCGTTGCTAAAAAGTTGACCAAGCATTCAATGCTTCCAAGCCTGCTGGTACCTGCAAATGTAAAACTGTAGGACCGGGTGGAAGTAAGTTTTCGGGAGGTAAAAGGATAAAATTGCTTTACGTAACTGATCTGAAGGAACGTATTTCATCTTTTGACGTCTTTAAGAAACTCTTATTGTTGGAAAAGAAGGTATTTGACAGGGTGATATTCGCCCTGCCTTCCTCCTCGGATGGTTGGACAAAAAGTCTCTCAAGTACGGAATTTCAGTTCGAGACAAAAACAATCAGAAACTTTTCTTATCAAGAGATCACGTCTATTGCCGAAGAAGAACGCGTATCATGTATCGTAGTTGATCTTGATAAGACTTCTCATAATACCACCCTCAGAGAGTTGGCGCTTAAGTCACGCATGCCGGTTCTTGTAATGGGCCAGAAACATTCAGACAAGGGGTTGTTTGATCACGTCATCTTTGCCACGGATTGGTCTCCTTCTTCTGCAAAAGTCATGGAACATATCCTTACGTTCAGAGAATTGATAGATGAGCTTGATATTATTAATGTTATCAGCGATAAGCTTACCGTGAAAGATATGAGAGAGCTCAAAGAGCGGTTAGAACACACCCGGAAGATCTGTCTGAACGAAGGTATCAACGCGGAATCACATATTTATGCCGGGGAAGTTGCGGAAGAGATAGTAACGGCATCTGAAGATTACAAGGGAACCTTGATAGCCGTAGGATCAGGGACTGAGAAATCTTTCCTGAAGCGAATATTCAAGAGAGATACGGTCTGTAATATCATTAAAAACGCGGCTGTTCCGGTACTCTTAGTGCCGGTTGCAGTACCGACGAGTCGGGATTAAGACTATGGAAGTAACAATCTTTATTCATGCGGCGGACGATGCGTTTCGTATCCTGGAAAAAGCGAAGACGCGGGCTGTGGGATTGCTTGAAACTGCCACTACTCTGACATCTGAGACACAATGGATGGAGGAGAAAAGGGTCCAGTCGATTCTGAAAGGCGCACAGGAGACAAAGGCTGGCTTTCAGAACTTTATTGCCACCTTCGTGATGTTGATAGCCTTCTGGGCACTGCTGTCCGGGAAGTTCGATACCTTTCACCTTTCTCTCGGCGTTATCTGTTCGCTGATCGTTGCGTATCTCAGTCACGATTTGCTGTTCGCTAATGTGCGGGTGGGGGATGGCCGCATTATTGCTAAGAGATTTCTGCGCTATATCCCGTGGCTTATGCGTGAAATCGTGACGGCCAATTTTTATGTCGCCTATCTTGCCCTGTCGCCCCGGATGCCGATAGATCCCCAGATCATTACCTTCAGGACCAAACTGGAGAGTGATATCTCATGGGTAACGCTGGCCAATTCCATAACTCTGACGCCGGGCACCATCACTATTGACATAGAGGACAGGGAGTTTATGGTACATGCCCTGGACAGTAAAGTGGCCGGTGATCTGGATACGGGAGAGATGGAGGACCGGGTGGCACATATCTTTATGGAGGCGGACCACATATACATCCAGGATGTGTTGGATGTGTCCC
>CAZOHQ010000257.1:0-3797 GCA_964579455.1 uncultured Syntrophaceae bacterium
AACCGAAAAAGAAGATAATCTCTCCCAGGGATCGCCATCGTCCCTTTCCGCCAATCCACACAGCACTGCCGATAATAATGAGGAAAGGTGATATAGCGGTAGCCTTCCAGACAACCAACTGGACGGTGAGAGTCGTTCCGATGTCAGAGCCGAGGACGATGCCGAGTGAATGGTAAAAACTGATCAAACCAGCGCTGACCAGACCTACAGTCAGGGCGGTTGTTGCCGAACTGCTCTGAAATAGAATCGTAGAGATGATGCCGGTCGCTATCCCGTAAACAGGATTTTTGACTGAACGTCTGAAATACTCACGTATTCTGATATTCGTAAAATTCTGCTGGACGGTTTGACTCAGCCTCAGCATCCCGAACAGAAACAGGATGATTCCGGTGGAGAAAATCATAACGTTCTGGAACATACGCGGGCCTCATGCGTGCTTGAAGTTACGAGATAAGCATCACTCAGATAGACTTTCCTTCTTGTAACACAATAAATTTTTTCTGAGAAGTGTTGATTAGGAGGATAGAAAGACTTTTAAAGAATCTGATTGAGGAATAGCTTGGTTCGTTCCTGGGTGGGATTTTTAAAGAAGTGCTCGGGTGTTCCTTCCTCTATGATCGACCCGTAATCCATGAATATAACCCGGTCCGCCACTTCGCGGGCAAAGCCCATCTCGTGCGTGACCACTATCATGGTTATTCCTTCCTTCGCCAGTTTGATCATGACGTCGAGGACCTCTCCGATCATCTCGGGATCCAGCGCCGATGTGGGTTCATCGAAAAGCATGATCTTGGGTTTCATCGCCAGCGCCCTCGCGATGGCGACACGCTGCTGCTGCCCCCCGGAGAGTTTGTCGGGATACTCGTTCGCCTTCTCAATAATACCCACCTTGTTGAGCAGCTCTCTGGATATTTCCGACGCCTGTTTTTTTGAGCGTTTGCGAACAATGATCTGGGCAAGGTTGATATTTTCCAAAACAGTCTTGTGGGGAAAGACATTGAAGGACTGAAAGACCATCCCTATCTCTTCGCGAACCTTGTTTATGTCTGTCTCGGGATTGCTGATATCAACACCGTCAACAATGATGTGGCCATGGTCTATCTTTTCAAGCTGGTTGATTGATCGCAGCAGGGTACTCTTGCCGGAACCACTCGGTCCGATGAGGACCAATTTTTCACCGTCGAGGACATCCAGAGAGACATTATCCAGCGCCCTCAGCTGCCCGAAGTACTTGTATACATCCTTCATCTCGACCATGATCGGACTGTTATCTGTTGGCACCTACTCTGTCCTCCATGATGCTGATAAGTTTTGATAAAAAGAGCGTGATAATCAGATAAACGAGAGCGACCATTGTATAGGTTTCAAAATAGTCAAAGGATTGTGCAGCAAACTCACGGCCTCTCCTCAAAAGATCGGATACGGCAAGGATGGACACCAGGGAAGAATCCTTGAGGAGTGCCACAAACTCGTTGCCGATGGGGGGGAGGATGGTCTTGATGGCCTGCGGAAGTATCACGTGACGCATCGCCTGCGCAGAGGTCATCCCAAGGGAGCGTGCCGCCTCCATCTGCCCGCTGGAGACCGCCTCGATCCCGGCGCGAAAGATCTCTCCCATGTATGCCCCGTAACAGACCGCCATCGCGATGATAGCGCTGGCCATGGCAGGCACATTGACGATGCGGCCCAGGGCAAAATAGATATAGAACAACTGGACGAGGAGGGGGATTCCCCGGACGACCTCCACATAGAGCGAAGCGATCCCGCTTATGATCCTGTTCTTGGATATCCTTCCAAGACCGGTAAAAAGCCCTATGATCAGAGCCAGGATGATAGCAGCTACCGTTACCTGGAAGGTCACCAGGATCCCGTCTGGAAGAAATTGCAGGATCTTCCAGTAGGGATCCGGGCTGGAAATTGCCAGATAGGCGACTATGGCGATAGCGCCTATGAAAGAAACCCGCCACGCCGTAAACAACCCCGCGTCATGCTTGCTGGGGATTGCTGCTCCATCGCCAACTGCTATGACCGGCCGTGGAGTTTCTTTTTTTTCTCTCTTGTCTTTTATCTCAGCCACTTCTTTTCCAACTGCTTGTCGATGCCCTTTGCCTGTACGGCTTTGATACCCTTATTGATCAGGTCAACCAGTTCCTGGTTTTTCTTCTGTACCGCGATACCGTAATATTCAGCTGTAAGGACATCTCCCACGATCTTGAATTTCTTTTTATATTCTTCCTGCTGGAGCGCATACTGCGCGGCCACCGGGGTATCACAGACAACACCGTGAATACGTCCCACGGCCATATCTTCGAAAGCCAAGCCTATTTCGTCATAGCTTTTCAGTTCCACACCCGCTGCTTTTTTGACTTCAAGACCACCTGTCGTACCTATCTGGGCGCCAACCTTCTTTCCCTTCAGATCCGAGATGAGGACAGCATTTGAGGCGTTGGGGACAATGAGTATCTGGCCTGCATTGATATAAGGAATGGAAAAACTCATCGATTTCTTGCGCTCTTCAGTAATAGTAACAGAAGAGATGATGGCGTCATACTTACCGGCAGCGATACCGGCAAAGATCCCATCCCACGCGGTGTTTTTGAATTCTACCCTGAACCCTGCCTCTTTGGCCACGGCATTGAGAAAGTCAATGTCGAAACCGACGATCTCCTTGTCCGCGTTCACCATTTCCATGGGGGGCCATGTGGCATCCGTCGCACAGGTGATGACTTGTTCCGCCGCAAAGGCAGAACCTCCGATAACCGGTATTGTAATAAATCCGATTATAACCAGTAACGTAATAATTATACGGCCACTCTTCATGTCTTTCTCCTTTTCCAAAAGGGATTATGATCAGGTGTAGTTACTATTGAGTCGGGGCATTGTCAAGACAAAAAGCCGCGCCGGAGAACTGGATTCACAGGTTTAGTTTATTTCGTGATCTCATAGAGGATTATCGCGGCTGCAATCGACAGGTTCAGAGATTCCACCCCGCCCCTTCCAGGGATGGAAATCAGCTGATCGGCGGATTCCGCCAGTTCCTCTGACAAACCAGCCGATTCCTGCCCCAGCAGCACAATATTCTTGCCCCCCTTTTCCCATTCGCCCGGCGGGATGCCGCCTCGCGGAACCATCGCTACCTTCCGGTATCCCGTCTTGTCGGCGAATTCACATATCTGACGGGAATCAACGGACTGGTATATTTCTATCTTGAAGAGCGCCCCGGCGGACGCCCTAATCGTTTTTGTGTTGAAGGGATCCACGCAGGAAGGGCTTAGAATCAACTGTCGTACATCAAACCAGGCGGCCGTTCGCATAATAGTCCCCAGATTTCCCGGATCGGATATCCGGTCAAGATACAACAAGGTATCGGAAGCCCCGCGTTCCAGATCACTAAAGTGGAATTCTCCCCGGCGGCAGATCACCACGACGCCCTGCGGTGTCTTTTCCGTGGAGATATCACCCATGATGCTGCCGGAACATCCGTAGACCGGGACATCCTCGGGAAGGATATTGACAACCGATTCGAGGTGATCTTCATCAGCCACAACCTCCAGTATCGGATGGCAGGTTGCTTCAATAGCGGCCTCAAGGGCGTTAAAGCCCTCGGCGATGAACACACCCTTCTCATCACGGAATTTTCTCCCATGCAATTTCCGAATCCATTTCCTGTGGTTTGCCGACATCTCTAAAATAGCCACTTCATAACCCCCTCGTTATACTTCCCTCCATATGTATAATACTCTTCAGATATATAGTGCCCACGCCCGTATTTCAATCCCTTTTCGCTTGGTCCGGAA
>CAZOHQ010000258.1:0-1263 GCA_964579455.1 uncultured Syntrophaceae bacterium
AGCCGGCGTTCGCTGAGCCAGGTGTTATACCCCGTTCCAACATTTTTATTTCAGTCGTTGCAGGTCCAGTATCTTAAAATGATTTTTTAAATCATTATCAACTTTAAGGGAGGACGGTATGGCACAGAAAAAAATATTAATGTTTGTCGGCGACTTCGTTGAAGATTACGAAGCCATGGTCCCTTTCCAAATGCTTTTGATGGTCGGGCATACAGTGGACACGGTCAGTCCGGACAAAAAACCGGGGGATACGGTAAAAACAGCAATTCACGATTTTGAGGGAGACCAGACGTACTCGGAAAAAGTAGGCCATAATTTCCCCATTACGGCAGATTTCGATTCAGTCAAATCATCCGATTATGACGCACTGGTAATTCCCGGTGGCCGGGCTCCTGAATATTTGAGACTCAATGATAAGATAATCAAACTGACGCAGGAATTCTTCAATGCGAATAAGCCCATCGCTTCTATTTGTCACGGCCCTCAGATTCTTGCGGCAGCAGGTATTCTTTCGGGTAAATCCTGTTGTCCCTATCCGGCCGTTGGACCGGACGTCGAGCAGGCGGGTGGAAAATGGATAGCACATAACGATACATTTTCAAATGCTCATGTGGACGGAAATCTGGTCACTGCCCCGGCATGGCCGGCGCATCCCGAATGGATGAAAAAGTTTCTTGACGTTCTGGGAACGAAGATAGAGCCGTGATCGAAACACAGTGAATGAAGAGTCCGGATGGCTATTTCCGGGCTCTTCCTCGGGGTGGTATAAGAGTTTGTGTAAGCTGAAACCAAACGAGCGCGGCTTCAAACTCCTCACGACTCCGTGGAAGAGCATGAGCACATTGTACAATACAAGCCGCTCTGTTTGGTTCAGTTTAACGCGATCGTTTGATCAATAAAGGAGATGCCATGAGAATTCGACTAACCATGCTTGTCTTCATGGTTCTCGGACTTTGCGCCTGCAGCACCATGTACTACGGGGCCATGGAGAAAGCTGGGGTACATAAGCGCGACATCATGATGGACCGCGTCAAGGCGGCGCGTGACACGCAGAATGAAGCGAAGCAACAGTTTCTGACGGCTATGGAGCAATTCAGGAGCGTTGTCAACTTCAAGGGCGGCGACCTTGAGAAAGAATACAAAAAGCTCGATGCCACCTTACAGAAGAGCGAGGCCGAGGCAGCCGCCGTGCACGACCGAATCAGCGCTGTCGAGAATGTCTCTGACGCACTCTTCAAGGAATGGCGCACAGAGCTCAAGCAG
>CAZOHQ010000258.1:1273-3751 GCA_964579455.1 uncultured Syntrophaceae bacterium
CAGCGCCGCGCCCGCCAGCGCCAGGTTGTCGACCACCTGCAACTGCGTGTTGAGCCCCGAAAAGGTGAAGAACATCGGCAGCAGGAACACCGTGGTGAACGGCTCCAGCTTGGCGCGCAGTTCCGCTGCAAACGGCCCGCGCGGCATCGCCGTGCCCAGCAGGAACCCGCCGAACACCGCGTGAATACCCGCCGCGTCCATGAAGAAGGCCGAGGCCAAGCTGGAACCCGTGCTCGTGCCCCTGCGCGATCAGGTGCTGTTCATGAAGCACAACCTGAACGCCAAGGCCATCGCTGGGTTGAGCAACGAACTTGTCAGCGTGCAGACCAACGTGGACAAACTGGTTCGTGACATGGACATCGCCATTGCACAAGCCGACAAGTTCATTGCCGCGCTGCAGGAACAATAGACTGCAAGATTCTCTCTGCCCATCACTGCCACGGGTCTCGCAGGCCGAGAAGGTCAGGGAAGAACTAGCACACGGCTGTCAAAAGGCAGTACAGACCGAACAAGGTCACAGATCACGGTAAGAAAGAGCCGTGCCTCGATTCCCTGGGCTTCAAGGCAGACGTGAGGAGACAGAAAAAATGAACCATCGCAAAGGTGAAAAAATCGGTTGGATAGGCGGCTGGTTCGGGAGCTTTGTCTGGGTGTGCCTGCTATCTGTCGTGTGGTTATTTCAAAACAGAATGAGCGACGGAATCATGGGAATAGTACTATTTACTGTCGCAATCATAGCCATCATCGCGATTGCACCCTGGAGGTATCCGGATACTCAATACTGGAAATTGATGCTGCCGCTTTATGTTCTGTTTTTTATTGCAATCGTCTTGTGCATCTACCGATATGGCGGATTCGAGAACATAGGATTACAATGGACAGCTTTCTTTTGGATAATCCCTTGCCTCATACCGTTAATAACCATTGGCAGGCGAACGTGGAATGGCACCATTAAATAAGGCACGTGCAGCGGCTCTGTATCTTCGCCGCTCATATGCAACGTTCGTCGGAATAATCAGCTATCAAAAAAAGATTGTGAGGAAGTTCCTATGAACTTAGAAAAAGAATCTTTTGAAAGGATTGTTGAAAGCCTCCATGACGGTTTATATTTTGTAGACCGGGACAGGGTCATAACATATTGGAATAAAGCTGCCGAAAGGATTTCCGGATTTACTGCTGATGAGGTTGTGGGTAAATCCTGTTCTGACAATATACTCACCCACGTCGATAGTGAAGGCAATAATCTTTGCACCGGGATATGCCCTCTTGCGGAAACTATTACCGATGGAAAATCTCGTGATGCTGAAATATACATGCATCACAAGGATGGTCACAGGATACCTGTTTCTGTTCGTGTCAGTACATTAATCGATGGAGACGGCACTATAATCGGTGGGATAGAATTATTTACGGATATCAGTAATCAGGCGGCCAATGAATTGAAAGTTAAAGAACTTGAAAAGTTGGCTCTTCTTGATAACCTTACCCGATTGGCAAACAGAAATTATATTGAGAGAGAAATCGAAAGCAGATTTGAAGAGAAGAAACGGTTACATGTGCCGTTTGGCATTTTGTTCATGGATATAGACCACTTCAAAAGATTTAATGACACGTATGGTCATGATGTGGGTGATGATGTTCTTACATTTGTTGCGAATACCTTTGTTGCCAACGCCAGACCATTTGACCTGTATGGCCGCTGGGGCGGAGAAGAGTTTCTTGGTGTTATACGCAACATAAACATCAGGGATCTTGAGCTGCTGGGGAACAGGCTTCGTTTACTGATAGAAAATTCGTATATAATGCATGAAAGCGAAAAACTCTGTGTCACAATCTCAATGGGAGCTACACTCGTTAACGACAATGACACGATTGATAGTCTCATAAAAAGAGCCGATACCCTTATGTATAAGAGTAAAACAGGGGGTAGAAATTGTTTAACAGTAGGTTAAATAGTATTGCCGAACGGATCGAACGTGATTCCGCGAAGGTAGCGGAAGGCGTTAAGCAGCGATAAAGGAGTTTCAAGATGAGTAAAGAGTGGAAAAGAAAAATATCGATACTGTGGAGGGGGTGGGGATTGAGTCTCCTGATCGCCCTGTTGATTGCAACCTCCTTTAAGTCAGCTATAGCGGATTGGAATGATATTCCTTCAGGATCGATGAAACCGACTATATTGATAGGAGATCGCGTTTTTGTGAACAAACTGGCGTATGATCTTAAGATTCCGTACACAACGGTGCATCTCGCGACATGGGCTGATCCCAAACGCGGAGATATTGTCGTGTTTTATTCCCCTCAAGACGGTACGCGCCTGATCAAGCGCGTTGTCGGTCTTCCGGGAGACACATTAGCCATGATCAAGAACCGGCTTTTCATTAATGGACAATTCGTAACATATGAATCACTGCCCAAAGAAATCAATGATCAACTCGAGCCTGATCAGCAATCCAACCCTCTTTTTTTCAATGAAAACCT
>CAZOHQ010000259.1:0-3750 GCA_964579455.1 uncultured Syntrophaceae bacterium
ATTTATTTAATATGGATTATTTTCTGGAGCTGTTTCTGGGCGGGCTTACCCGCGGAAGTATTTACGCTCTTATTGCCCTTGGCTATACCATGGTGTATGGCATTATTGAGCTGATAAATTTTGCTCATGGTGAGATATATATGATCGGTGCATTCACCGCGCTGATCGTCATATCCGTTCTTACCCTTATGGGTATGAATACGATTGCCATACTTGTCATTGCAGGAGTGGTTGCTGTCATATATTCATGCGCCTACGGCTATACAGTTGAAAAGATAGCCTATAAGCCCCTCCGCAATGCACCTCGTCTTTCGGCCCTTATCAGCGCTATTGGGATGTCATTGTTTTTACAGAATTATGTGCTCCTGGCGCAGACCTCCGATTTTTTACCTTTCCCGAACCTGATCCCTGACTTTGAGTTTATGGAGCCGTACGCGCATATCATCGGATCGACGGAGATCGTTATCCTCATAACGACGGCTGTTGTTATGATTCTTCTTACCATCCTGATAAAATTCACCAAGATCGGCAAGGCGATGCGGGCGACATCCCAGGACAAGACGATGGCGATGCTGGTCGGTATTAATGTAAATCGCGTTATTTCCGTCACGTTTATTGTGGGTTCGGCGACGGCAGCAATAGGAGGAGTTCTTATAGCTTCTCATGTCGGTATGATTAATTTCTATGTCGGTTTCATAGCGGGAATAAAGGCATTTGTTGCCGCGGTTCTTGGAGGAATCGGGAGTGTCCCTGGGGCGGTTCTCGGGAGTTTTGTCCTCGGCTGGACAGAAAGCTTCGCAACCGGTTATGTGTCGAGTGATTATGAAGATGTGTTCGCCTTTCTGTTTCTTGTCCTTATCCTGATTTTCAGGCCCGCGGGCATTTTGGGGCGATCAGAGAAGAACAAAATATAGCGTGATAATCTATTATGAGTAAGGTTTGAGAAGTTGATTACATTTGATCAGATAAAAAAAGCCTTCCTGGCGTCCGCATGGTTCATGTTTTTGACGTTTCCAATTATGGTAATTCGAGTCAATCCCGTTGAACAAATCCTTGACTTACGCGGGAAGAATATGATGCTGGTGGGAATCGGGAGCTTTCTTCTTTCGTTTGTATGGAATTATCTCATGAAGCGAAAGGAGCTTGGTTTTAAGAAGGCCGAATCAGGAGAAGAAGAAAACAAGGTTCCCCTGGTCCAGAGAATTCTCGCAGAGAAAAAGATATATATACCCGCTCTGATTGTCACCGGGGTATTTACAATGGTTTTCCCTCTCGTTTTCTCAATGTATCAGACAACTATCATGGTAACGGCTTTAATATATATTATGCTTGGCCTGGGTCTTAACATTGTCGTAGGTCTCGCGGGTCTTCTCGACCTGGGATATGTTGCCTTTTACGCTGTGGGTGCTTATGCTTACGCTCTTTTGAATTACCACTTCGGACTCAGTTTCTGGATGGTGCTTCCCATAGGGGGTGCTTTAGGTGCTACCTTTGGGATATTGTTGGGTTTTCCTGTGCTCCGGCTCCGTGGAGATTATCTTGCCATCGTTACGCTGGGATTCGGCGAAATCATACGCATTATTCTGGAAAACTGGAATGAATTCTCATTCGGACCCAGCGGGATAGCAAATATTCCGAGGCCTTCCCTGTTCGGAATAGACCTGTCGGTCCACGGCTCTACGATATATATCTATTACATAATGATTGCCCTGTGCCTTTTTACTATTTTTGTGGTGAACCGTCTGCAGGACTCCAGAATCGGCAGGGCCTGGATCGCGCTCAGAGAGGATGAAATTGCCTGTCAAGCCATGGGGATTGACAAGGCAAAAACAAAACTGACGGCATTTGCCCTCGGGGCAACATGGGCGGGCATGAGTGGTGTGGTGTTTGCCGCGAAGACGACCTTTGTAAATCCCGCGAGCTTTACCATCTGGGAGTCTATCATAATCCTGTGTATTGTCGTATTAGGCGGCATGGGATCCATCTTCGGGGTGATCGCCGGAGCGCTTGTGCTGATACTGACGCCTGAATACCTGCGGGCGTTTTCCGAGTACAGGATGCTGGCGTTCGGTGTCCTGCTTGTTGTGATGATGATCTTTCGCCCCGGTGGTATTATACCAAATGTGCGCCGCACATATAAATTTGAGGGCGTGAAGAGCGCTGGTAAGAGATAAAAAAAATGATGGAACCTGTATTAAAAGTTCAGAATCTAGGGATGAATTTCGGGGGGTTGAGGGCACTCGATGATCTGGATCTGGATGTCTGCAAAAATGAGATCGTTGCTCTTATCGGTCCCAACGGAGCCGGAAAGACCACCTTCTTTAACTGTATAACGGGAATATATCCCCCCACCGATGGGGATGTTTTGATATTCAATCAGGGCAGAGAAAAGGCGGAGAGAATCAATGGTTTAAAACCGAATAAGGTCACAGAAAAAGGCCTTGCCCGGACCTTCCAGAACATCCGTTTATTTCTCAATATGACCGTCCTCGAAAATGTGATGATCGGACGTCACTGCCGCATGCACGCGGGCGTTCTGGGCGCCGTATTAAGAGGTGGCTCAACGATGCGAGAAGAAAAAAAAGTGGTGGAAGACAGTTATGCCATCCTTGAAAAGATGGGGCTTGCCCCGTTTGTAAACGAGTTTGCCAAGAACCTTCCATACGGGGCGCAGAGACTTCTTGAGATAGCCAGGGCAATGGCCACGGAGCCCTTTCTGCTTCTGCTGGATGAACCTGCCGCGGGTATGAATCCTAACGAGACACAAGAACTTGATGAATTGATAAAAAAGATTCGTGACGAAGAAGGGATTTCCATACTCCTCATAGAACATGATATGAAACTTGTTATGAGCCTGTCCGACAGGATATTTGTTGTGGATTACGGCAAGAAGATTGCACAGGGTACCCCGGAGGAGATACGGAACAACCCTGTTGTAATAAAGGCCTATCTCGGAGAAGAGGTTGATGCTTAAACTTAAGAACGTACAGACCTTCTACGGAAATATCCAGGCGTTGAAGGATGTCACCATAGAGATTTCAGAAGGAGAAATTATCACTCTTATAGGCGCGAACGGGGCTGGAAAGACCACGACGCTTATGGCTGTATGCGGCATAGTACCGCCGCGATCGGGCGAGATATTCTTTATGGGCGAACCGATAAACGGTATGGATCCGGACAAAATCGTTTCATTAGGCATCTGCCAGGTACCTGAAGGCCGACGCATCTTTCCGCTTCTGTCGGTCGCCGAGAACCTCGATATGGGTGCCTTCTTGAGGAATGACAGGTCGGAAATAAAAAAGGATATCGAATATGTCTTTGATCTTTTCCCGATCCTCGCGGAGAGACGTCATCAGGCTGGGGGAACATTGAGCGGAGGAGAGCAACAGATGCTGGCTATATCCAGAGCACTTATGGCCAGACCCAGGCTCCTCCTTCTTGATGAACCTTCACTGGGACTTGCTCCTCTTATTGTCAAACAGATATTTGAGATATTAAGCAAGATAAACGCTGAGAATAATACAACCATCTTTCTTGTGGAGCAGAACGCGAACCTTGCGCTGAAGGTAGCCGGCAGAGGGTATGTTATGGAGAATGGTCGTATAACGCTCACAAATTCCTCAAAAGAACTCCTTGCAAATGAGGAAGTGAAAAAGGCTTACCTCGGTCTTTAGGGTATGACATGAAAAAAGCGTTGATCAGACAATTCTAATCTTTGCTGTCCTGTACCGTCTCTTGTTCCCCGAAACC
>CAZOHQ010000260.1:0-3747 GCA_964579455.1 uncultured Syntrophaceae bacterium
GGATTTGCCGGCATTTCATTTTCCGAACGCCGATAGATAACAGTGACAGCGCTACCCATGCGCAGCGCCGTTCTTGCCACGTCAATCGCGGTATTGCCTCCGCCGATGACCGCCACATTTCTGCCAAATTCGACTTTCTCGCCGAGAGCCACTTTTTTCAGCATCTCCAGACCGCCCATGATCCGGTGACTCTCATCTTCGCCATCCATGTTTAGTTTCCTGCTCCTATGCGCGCCTGTTGCAAGGAAGATATAATCATACCTGCCGGTAAGCTCTTCAAGGGAAATGTCTTTCCCTATCGCGGTACCGGGTCGCAACTCAATGCCCATGGCAGCTAATCCCTCAAATTCCGCAGCGATTATCTCGCGGGGCAGTCGGTATTCCGGGATACCCACACGAAGAACGCCGCCCATCACCTGAAGTTTCTCAAAGATGGCAACCCTGAATCCAAGCAGTCTGCCAAAGTACGCAGCTGACATGCCAGCCGGACCGGAACCGACCACGGCCATGCTCTTTCCATTATATTCGGGCAGATCAGGGTGGGGGACTGAAGACGCACCGCGGTCACCGATAAATCGTTCCAGCGCGCTTATGCTGACACAATCGTCAAGCGGGATACGATTACAGGCCTCTTCGCAAAATCTGAAACAGACCCTGCCGAGAATAGAGGGGAATGGTTCTTCGCGTTTCAAATGCCAGTAGGCCTTTTCATATTCCCCTTGCTGGAGCAGCTTTATCCAGCCTTCAATGTCGTTCCCGGCAGGACACGCGTTCTGGCAGGCCGGCATCTTATCCTCAAAGACGGGTTTTATCGTGCGCCAGCTCCCCGTTTTGTTATAAAGCATCGTTCCCGCGGATGTGTTCATCGGTGTGATGTCACGCCACGTCTTAAAATCGTAGATCACGGCTAAATCACTGCGTTTTTTGACAGCCATACCAACATTCCTTTCTATGACCGGTTATTTTCTGACAGCCTGTTCATAGGCTGCGCGGGCGGCTTTTTTGTTCTCTTCTCTCTTAATCGGTATATATTCTTCAATAGCCTGTTCCACAGATTCAATCTTAACCAGACCGGTCGCCCTGGCAAAAGCGCCCAGTATCGAGGTATTGACAATAGGGTTGGAAGGCGACCCCAGCCGGTACTCTCTGGCTATGGATGATGCATCAACCGTATATAATTGAAAAACAGTGTCAATAAGCCCACTGAAGCAGTTCGAATTCTGCCCGCAATTAACCACAATTGAACCACCCTTTTTCAATCCCTGCGTAACAACGCCCGTCTCAATCAGAGTGGAATCCAACACCACAATATGATCAGGTTCATAAATCTGGTTCCGCAGATTGATATGGCTATCGTCAACACGGCAAAATGCCATAACCGGGGCGCCACGCCGTTCCACACCAAATGCCGGGAATGACTGCACATACCTGCCCTCATTGAAAAAGGCCCGGGCCAGAACCTCGGAACCAATCACCGCGCCCTGTCCACCACGTCCATGAAATCTTACCTCAATCATCCTTCGCCTCCATAATCGCGTTCAGTTCCCTGTTCTTGTAAATGTACACATCCCGAAACTGAAGACCATGCCTGTTGTGACTGATTTACTATGAAGGATCCTGATGCTCCAAAACCATCTCTATAAGTTGTACCGTATGAAGCACCTTTACCTCCTTATTTTTATCCAGATAGTTTTTCTCACCAACTATCTGGCTCAGTTCTTTCGTAATCTTTTCATTTAACTCCTCAATCCCTTCTCTGGGGATAAATCTAATACTGTCTCTTCTCACACGCCCCGGCATCTTCACCGTTCAGGTTGTGCATCGGATATGTGATTGGTTCAAACATCTTAGTACTTACTCCGTCAGTTTATGCGAATCTCTTTCAGGTTCTTCGTAGTATATGGAGAAAGAACCATGAGCAACTTGACTTCGCTATTTTCGGTTGAGCATACCCCTTTATGGGAGATGGAGGGATCAAAATATATACAATCTCCTTCGTTGACACGATACTCTTTCTCATCGTAGAAAAAGATCATTCCCCCCTGTAACACATATAGGAATTCCTCCCCGCCATGACACATATAGGGCAACGCATTGAGATCTAATTTCCTGGGCAATGTTAAGATAAGCGGGTCCATAATCTTATCGCTTTTTTTGTGGGCCAATGTTTCAAAGATGTAGCCTAAGGAAGAGAAGTCTCTGATAATCTCTTTTCTTTCATTTTTCCTGGTGAGAAACATACCATTTCGCGAATTTTCATCTTCTAAAAAATAAAAAATGTGGACACCCAAGTCCTCACCGATTCTTAATAATGTGGGGATAGGAGGTGGGATGTCGCTGTTTTCGATCCTTGACAAATAGCCTTGAGTTAATTTTATTTTACTCCCCCATTCTTTAATAGTCATCTTTTTTCTTGTGCGTAATTGCTTGATTCGCTGGCAAATATCAATATCTTTCATTCTTAATATTTCCCTGACTATTGAACGGGTAATCGCTAAAAGCTATGAAAAAACGATCAATAACACATTCAGTCTTGTTATTGTTTAAACATACATACCGTTAAACCCCGCACAGAAATAAATTACGATCTAAACCCATGCTCATCATAAGGCATATGCATATATAACAAACCTATAATGAGCATACAACTAATTGTCAAGAAATAATTTACCCTTAGGAATAAAAAGGATTAAACCATTATAACATTCATATTTTTAGATAGTTAGGTGCTTGACAACGTTTACTGAACGTAAGTACTCCCAAATTCGAGACGCGCACATCCTGAAGAATGCAGGCAATAAGCAGTATCCATACTCGGACGCTTTCAACACGACTCTCGACGCCTTACTCTTTACGAAAAGGTCACAACTCTCTGATCGCCTTCGTTTCGTACTCTCCGATAAATCCCTTATCCGCGAAACTGAAATAGCAGTCATTCCCGACAATAATATGGTCAAAGAAACTGATGCCCGTTGCCTTCGCGGCCATCATCAGGCTTTTTGTAAATGCCTTGTCGTTTTCACTGGGGGTTGTAGCGCCGGAGGGGTGGTTGTGGGCGACGATGATCGATGGCGCGTTGTGCCGGATAGCCGTTTGAATGATATCACGGATATAGGGATTTGCCCTGTCGACGGTGCCGTAATCAATATCTATCATATCCGATACGGCGTTTCTTCCGTCGAGCAGCAGCAGGACAAAGCGTTCTTTCTTTAAATCCCTCATCAACGGCATTAACAGGTTTGCCACATCGGAGGAATGTCTGACAGGATCTGAGAGTGTCTTCTCCTCGCTGAGCATGCGTCTACCCAGTTCGATGGCCGCTTTGATCTGCGCGATCTTCGCATTTTTAAGACCGTTGATCTTCCTGAATTCGGAAATATCGACGCTGCTCATTGCGCGGAGCGATTTGAAGCGGTGCAGCAATTCTCTTCCAATAACAACGGCGCTCCTGCCGGGCGTTCCTGTTCTGATCAAGATGGCCAACAGTTCCGCATTGCTGAGAGCATGCTCTCCGTACTTGAGCAACTTTTCCCGGGGCCGGTCATCTTCCGACCATTCACGGATGGGGATGGGATACCGGCTTTTGCTGTCTTTCTTCATGGCGAGGAACGGCCGGGGGTTGCCTGGATTCTCACCTCATTACCCCCGGCCGATTTTGCGCAATTTTAGTATGAATACGATAAAATAGCAATCTTCAAAATGAACATAACCCGAAGACATGCAGTCATACCGAACGGGTGCGCCTCC
>CAZOHQ010000261.1:0-1248 GCA_964579455.1 uncultured Syntrophaceae bacterium
TCTCGGTATAGTTTACCTGATTTTTAACCGACGCAAGATTACCCCACAACTCAGGAAATGGCTGCTCTTCGCCGCCGTGCTGATCTTTGGTGTCGGCCTCGGTTCTGATCCAAGTCCGATGGGAACGGTAAAGGATGCCATTCACCTCTACGGCGCGACGGGAGTAATCTTTCCTCCCCGGATGATCGCCCTGACGGTCTTTTTGGTCCTTGTTTTTCTTGTAAACAAGTATATCTGCGCCTGGGGTTGCCAAGTAGGGACCCTGCAAGACCTCATTTTTCATATCAACCGGACCGACAAGCACAAAGCCGTTATCGGGAGGCAGATCAAATTGTCCTTTGCCCTGACAAACACTATTCGTATAGCATTCCTGTGTCTGTTTACCTTCGTCGCTTTTTTGTGGGGATTTGATATCATTGAACCAATCGATCCCTTCAAGATATTCAAACCGGAGCATATGGTGCTCACGGGCGGAATATTCATCGGCCTGCTCCTTGTGGCCGGTCTCTTCATCTATCGGCCGTGGTGCCACCTGTTCTGTCCTTTCGGGTTGGTGGGCTGGTTTATAGAGAAGATAAGCCGTGTCAGGGTAAGTGTTAATTACGAAACGTGCATCGCCTGTCAGCAGTGCGCCGCGGCGTGTCCCTCGACGGTCATGGACGCAATCCTGAGGCGCGATAAAAAGACAATACCCGATTGCTTCTCATGCTATACGTGCAGGGATGTATGCCCGACCGGCTCCATACGGTTTTCCAGGGATAAAAGGACAACACCCCCCGCAGGGCATTTTGATAAGCGATAGAAACGAGAGAATGATTAGACCGTTATTGCCGGATACCAAGGACCGGATGGAGGAAACGTGATCAATTTATTGTCCCTGAGGCCGTGGCCTTTCGTGTACAGTCCTCATTGATGACGCGAGTCCCCAGAGCTGCGATAGCAGCATGCCGGAAAGCATCAACGCACACCCCCCCAGTTGCCGCAGTGACATCACCTCATCCAGCAGAAACCACCCCGCAATGGCCGCGAAGACCGATTCCATGCTCAGGAGTATCGCCGCATGTGCCGGATGGGCCTTTTTCTGTGCCACTACCTGCAGGGTATAGGCTATGCCGACCGACATAATGCCACCGTACAGAATGGGTATGGCGGTGTTCGCCAGTATGATCGGTTTAATGGTCGTCAAGGCAAAAGAAGATGAGAATGCAATGGACGCTCTTAATCGTGGTTATTTTGTAGCTATTGCAT
>CAZOHQ010000261.1:1258-3744 GCA_964579455.1 uncultured Syntrophaceae bacterium
ATAGATCCCATCTATCGACACAGGCTCGATGAACGCAGCCGTCACAAGGCTCAAGACCGAACAGGCGGCATACTGAAAGAAGGCAAGTTTGAATGAATTGAATTTTGGGGACAGCCATCCGATAATGAGCACATGTCCGGCCCAGAAAAAGGCACCCAGGAGAACGAGGAAATCTCCGTATCCCATTGTAAACTGAGCGGTCACACTGAGAAGATAGAGTCCGGATGCGGCAAGAAAGGCACCGATCCAGGTCCCGGCAGTTGTCTTCTGCCTGAATAAGAGTCCCATAATGGGGACGATAACGACATAAAGGCCCGTAATAAAACCCGCATTTCCCGCCGTGGTATAGATGATGCCCATCTGCTGAAGCGAGGATCCGGCAAAGAGAAATAAACCGACCAGGAGTCCACCAATAATGATGACACTCCTGCTGGCAGGCTTTTCTTTGGAACGATCCCGGCCATTGTTGCTTTTGTTACTCATAATCAGGGGTAATAGGACGAGGCTTCCAAGGGCAAAACGGATTCCGTTGAAGGTAAAGGGCCCTACAAAATCCATTCCCACACGCTGCGCCACGAAGGCAGTTCCCCAGATAATGGCGGTCAAGAGGAGCAACCCATCAGATTTCCATGTTGTGGCAGGTGTAGCCATATGATACTTCCCTTTTCGATTTTCCATACAGCGTCTCTTTTCCTCACCGTTCCAGCCACCTGAAAAGGAGGAGAGATTATACGCTGTCGTTCAAAATAAAACCCCGCCATTTTTGCTTAGACGGGGTATCCATTTATCGCCTTTTACATTCTTGATTACCCTAAGTCAAGCCGACATATAAGGGAAAATACCCTCTTGTAAATGAGGTGCCACTTTCATTTACATTATGATAAAATTACCTTGACTTTATGCTATTAAAGAACATATGTCATTCTGAGCATATTTCAGTGATGAAGACAATGGCATCCTGTAGAGACCATTATTGCGGTTGGTCAGTGTTTCGACTTTTAGTTGAACAGGGCAATCGGACGCTTGCTCTCAATCCCAAAACACCGGAATAGCGGTAAGACAATATAAAAGAACGAGGAGTGCTCCCTCTTGGCATACGTTTGTAGTATCTCTATCTTCCAACATATAAAGAATCATCCTTAATCATGCTTTGGTCATTTATCTGAAAGGGAGAAGGATTTCATGAGTCAAAAATCAGAAATTATATATAATAACACAAGGGGTCCGATCCGTGAAATCTTCAATCGTCAGAGGGCGGCCTGCCTGGAAAAACCGTATCTATCATTAACCGAACGTCTGGAGATACTCAGTAAGCTGGAGCTACTGCTGGTGGACAACCAGGAGAAGATAGCGGATGCCATATCAGAGGACTTTGGAAACCGCTCACGCCACGAAACCATGATTCTCGAAATCTTTCCCGCTGTTTCGGGTTTGCGTCATACGCGTCGAAAATTGAAAAAGTGGATGAAGATTCAGCCCAGGCATGTAGCAGTTACATTCAGGGGAGCCCGCAATCGGGTTATCCCGCAGCCGAAAGGGGTGGTCGGGATTATTGTTCCCTGGAATTATCCCCTGTTCCTTGGAATCAGCCCCCTGACCAGCGCCCTTGCCGCAGGCAACCGCTGTATGATCAAGATGGCGACAAATTCACAAAGACTCTGCAGTCTGCTCCATCGATTGTTTTCTGAGACATTTGGCGAAGATCTTATCGCAGTCCTTCCCGGGGTATCTTCCAGCGACTTCACTCCCCTTCCCTTTGATCACCTTATTTTTACGGGTTCACCCACGTCCGGGCGAACCGTGATGAAGACCGCCGCCGAAAACCTGACACCGGTGACCCTTGAGCTGGGGGGGAAATCTCCCACGATAGTATGTGAAGATTTCGATATCAGACAAGCGGCAGAGCGTATTCTCTACGCAAAATTTATAAATTCAGGACAGACCTGTATCGCCCCTGATTATCTTTTTCTGCCGGAACAGATGGTGGATGTTTTCGTGGAAAGGGCCAAGAAGATTATACGGCACCGCTATTCTGAGCTTGAATCCGTTGACTATACTTCCATAATAGACGCTAAAAGCTATAATCGTCTTGTGGCGGTCCTGGACGATGCCCGTTCAAAGGGCGCAACACTGGTCAACCTTCTCTCCGACAGCGAATCGGATGCGGGGCTCAGGAAGATTCAGCCCACGATAGTCCTGAATGTTACCGTAGAGATGGAACTGATGCAAAATGAGATCTTCGGCCCGATACTGCCGATTAAAACCTACACACATATATACGAGTGTATCTCATACATCAATTCACATGAAAGGCCGCTCGCCCTCTATCTTTTTACAGAAGACCGCGCACTACAGGAAAAAGTATGCATGAATACCATGTCGGGCGGTGTGTGTATAAACGACTGCGCAATGCATGTTGCACAGCACGACATGCCCTTTGGCGGAGTCGGCAACAGTGGCATGGGCCAGTATCACGGCTATGAAGG
>CAZOHQ010000262.1:0-3741 GCA_964579455.1 uncultured Syntrophaceae bacterium
GGACAAAGACACCGGACGAGACGGAATATGCCTTGAGAGAAAAACTCCCCCGAAAGTACTGGACGGAATATAATACCATCATGGTGTCATTCGGAAGATCTATCTGCCGCCCTGTTTCTCCCTTCTGCAGCCAATGCCCTGTTTCTACCAATTGTCAGAAGCATGGGGTCACAAGAAGCCGTTGACGGGTATACCTACACCTCTATACCCTGAGCATTTTCACCAAGATAGAATCTGCCGTCTTCGGTTGTCAAGACTATCGCTTGCAGAACTAATTGCTGCAAGGCCTGCGGCTTATAGTCTTTAGCTCCGAAGTGGAGAAGACTCTTTTTCTGGGCATAGGGGAGGGCTGTGGCAGACTCAGGGTCGTATGCGTTCCTGGTCCGAAGGTCTTTGATGATTGTCAGACACGCCCTCTTTGTTTTCCAGCCAACAATAATCTGTACCAAGACGAAGGCACCTATCAGAATAACGACATACATAAGAATTTTCATAAAATCACCTATTGAAGCTCCCCGTAACAAGTTGCGGGGAATCTTCGATTGTTATGGAAAAGTTTATTTCCTATTCGCTCGCTAACCCCGCCGCAAGCAGCGGGGAATGTGCTCGCTGTTGAATTCAGGGTGGTGTTCAAGAAAGAACACTTCCCTGTGCATTTTATTATTTCAGTGTCCAGATCGTCCCTTCCGGCGTATCATGAACGATTATCCCCATCGCAGAAAGCTCTTTCCTCAGGCTGTCTGATTTTTTCCAGTCACAGGCAGTCCTGGCCCTCTTACGCTCTTCTATCAGTTTCGCGGCATCTTCGCTGAGTGTTTCCTCCTCGAAATTCATTATGCGAAGGACGGAGTTTATTCCCTTTATTGTATCAAGAATCATATCCCTTTGTTTCATGTCAAGCCGGTTCCCGGCCAGAGGGATGTTTATCTTTCTGACAAATTCAAACAGGCAGGCGAGGGCGCCGGAGATGTTGAAGTCATCATCCATCGCTTCGGTGAAGCCCTTCCTGACGTCGTAGATGAACTGGTCTACATCTGTACAGCCAACTCCAGGAGTAAAGCGTATCAGTTTTTGTATGAAGCCGCTCAGTCTCCTGATTGTATTGCACGCGGTATCAAGTGCGCCGAATGAAAAAGTCAGGGGTTTTCTGTAGTGGGAGCTGAGGAGAAAATATCTGATTTCCCTTCCGGAGTATCCCTTTTTTTCAAGATCGCTCACGGTGAAAATATTGTGTGCAGACCGGGACATTTTCCTGTCTTCCATCATGACAAGCTCGGAGGTGATCCAGTAGTTCGCAAGATTTTTCCCGGTGGTGGCTTTTCCTATTGCCATGACATTCTCACAATGCGGAAAGATGATATCGGAGCCGCTTATGAAGATATCAAAGGTTCCCGCCAGATATTTCATGGCAAGGGCCGCACATTCAAGATGCCAGCTCGGCCTTACATTTCCCCATCGGGTCTTGAAATATATACCCTTTTTTAACTCCGCCAGCGTTGACCTTTTTAAAAGGGTAAAATCAACCGGGCTGTCCTTTTCATAATCATCCTGATCCACTGTTTTTTGATGTCTTACATTCGCCAGATCTATATTTGATAAGACTCCATAGTCATCGAGCCGGGATATATCGAAATAGACAGACCTGAGTTTTTCATAGGCAAAACCCTTTTCCACGAGGCTTTCCACCAGCTTGATCATTGAATCGACGTGCTCACTCGCTGTTGGGTAGGCGTTGTCGTGGCTGATATTAAGTTTCTTCAGGTCGCTGAAGAATATCTCGGTGTGCCCTTGTGTAAACTCCCCGATATCCATACCGGCGCTGTCGGCGCCACGTATGGACCTGTCGTCCATGTCTATTATGTTGGAGACGTGTTTGACCTTGTACCCCTTGAATTCCAAGTATCTGGCTATCATATCGGAAACAACGGAGCGGCGGTATGTTCCTAAGTGGGGGACTTCATGCACGGTCGGTCCGCTTGAATGCATAAGGATTTGAGTCGGTTCTATCGGTCTGAAAGGTTCTCTGGTCTTGGTGAGTATGTTGTACAGGCGAAGAGAAGAATCCTCCCTGTCCGCAAAGAGCTGTGTGCTGAGATATCTCTCTCCGCTATCCGGAAAGATTACCACGATCAATCCCTCTTCCATCTCTCTGGCCTTTTCCAGGGCCACGTGCATCGCGGCCCCGGAGCTCATACCGACGAATAACCCTTCGGTCCGGGCCAGTGCCCGGGCCATCTCAAAGGCGTCTTCATCCAGAATATTGATCTTTTCATCCAGGCATGTTCTGTCAAAGATGCCCGGACGGTATGATTCCTTCATATTCTTAAGGCCCTGTATCTTATGACGGAGATAGGGTTCGACTCCTACTATCTTGATATCCTTATTGCATTCCTTGAGTCTTCTTGAGATGCCCATGGCGGTACCGGAGGTACCGAGCGACGCCACTACCATGGTTACCTTATTGTCGGTCTGCCGCAAGATCTCTTCGGCTGTTCCGTGGTAGTGGGCAAGAGTATTATCTTCATTATTATGCTGATCGGGAACGAAATATGTATCGGGATGCTCCCTCAACATCTCATAGACCACTTCTATTGCCCCATCGGTACCGAGATGTGCGGGAGTCAGGACCAATTCAGCGCCGAGGGCCCTTAAAATCTTTTTCCGTTCATCACTGGCCGACTCTGAAAGTACAAGGGTGATCTTGTATCCCATGGCAGCCGCCACAAGGGCGAGACCGATGCCCGTATTTCCGCTTGTGGCCTCCAGAATGGTCTTCTCTCTGGTAAACTCACCCCGTTCCAATGCCTTCTCTATCATGTAGAGAGCGGTCCGGTCCTTTATCGAACCACCCGGATTGGCTCCCTCTAACTTAGCATATATCTTCACCTTTTTGGTGGGATTAAGATGACGGATCTTCACGATAGGGGTGTTGCCGATCAGATCCAGGATATTATTATAGTTCTTTTTCATTGTGTTTTGTGTGCCTGGCTGGAGATCAAGTCTCAACTAGTCCGGATTTTTATAGTGGTCAGAGCCGAACTCTTGGGGAAGCTGTCAGTCTCTCGATGTCCAAAAAAGGATTGAAGCCTTTGAAGTCCACGATCGGAAACCGGGTCTTCATGTTGTTTACCCATCAAATTTCGGTATGGGGATCTTTACAAAGGGGACGCCCTCTTCCTCGAGAACAGCCTCTTCATTTTTCGTCGTGGTTCCCTTTATGTTTCTGCTGTCTTCCTCGCCGAAATGTATCTTGAGCGCAACTTCGGCAAATTTACTGCCCACGTCTTCAAATGTCTTGTCCATGTATTCATGGAACATCTGGAGGGCTTTCATTGGGGATATATCTGTATTGTTCTTACTCAATTCCCCAGTCTTCTTTCCCATAACCGTAATGGAGGAAGGAGCTATATCTATATTTGAACTTTCGCACACCGGACAGGTGACAAGTTTTTTCTTTTTCTGTTCCTCGAAGGCGGTCCGGTCGTTGAACCACCCTTCAAATATATGATTCTTTTCGCATTTAAGATCGTAGATTATCACCCTGCCCACTCCTTTAGTGTAAATATGCCTTATCTCAATATCATGAACTTTGGTCTGAAACAAGTTTTGACGCTCTATTAGAGAATATTACGACATTTTTCATTTTTTTATGGACATTTGGGGGTAAATTATATAGTCAAGGGCCTTGTCGGGATGTGGCCCAGCCTGGTAGGGCACTGCGTTCGGGACGCAGGAGTCGCG
>CAZOHQ010000263.1:0-3736 GCA_964579455.1 uncultured Syntrophaceae bacterium
GTTTCAAGTTGGAATGCGATGCATTCGAGGAGTAGAGCATAACCCGCCAATCCGCGGGACGGCTTTTTGCCGCTTGAGAACGGTAGCGTTGGGCGTGAAGAGGATCCCATATGAAGCAATTTGAAATTGAAAAGGTAACCGGTTGTTGATCGCATTCTTACAGTCCGGGGGACAAATTCGTGTTCAATGGACTGGATACGCCCGATGGATTCTGCGGAGGTGCCTACACCACCCTTTCCCCAATCCTCGTTGCGCTTGGCTCCGGGGGCCGGTTCGGATTTGAGAACGATCCCCTCTGTAAGACGAAGATGGCCTGCCCAGACAACGGGAATGTTGTGTTCAAGGTCAAAGTAATAACCGATCCGGGATGTTCATGAGACGATTCTTGTCATCAGGCAATTGGCCTCTGACTTCCAGAAGCAAGTCAACGCTGTGATGATTGGCATAATGACTGTTGGTGTCATCAAGTTGTTCGAGGAGCAGCCGTTGCCCTGAAATCATATGGGTTTCTGACGGCATTGTGAATCCGTTAATCCTCTCTTCACTTTTCCCGATAAATGATGGTGCCTACGTGTTCGCCGGCGAGAGCACGGGTGATGTTTCCCTCTTCCATGCCGTTGATGATTTGTATGCTGTCGAGCACTTCACTTTCCTGGAGGATCTCGAGACAGGGACGCTCCACGACCAGATCCACCAGGTCACGCTCCATCAGTTCACGTGCGCCGATCTCGGCGATGAAGTCGGCATATTCTCTCTCCCGGTAAATTGTGCTAACGATTCAAAGATAATCTTCTCTGGCTGGAGTAAAGAAATCCAAGACCTCACCGGCTTCTATGATTTCGATGCTATGTTCAACATTGGCTGGTATCGAGTATGAATCTCCCGGACCAATTTCCTTATCATACTCAGAGAACCTGATTCTGTATTTTCCACTCAGTACATAGCCACTTTGTGCGTTAGCGTGGCTGTGAAAGGGAATGTTATCCTCAAGTTTGTATAGCATCTTTGTTCCCATGGACTCTGATCCATGGGAAAGCACTACGAAGTCTACGCCATAAAAACTTTTTCTTTTTCCGTCTTGTGCTTCAACGATCATTTTGTCACCCTTTGCGAGTGTCGTTGACAGCATGCCTGATGTCACTTCTTTTCTCTTCCAGCCTTCTCGTTCAATATGCCTGCCAGATCGGATGCCACGGCATGTAAATCGATGAATATCTGGTCAGTCATAACAAAAATGTCTTGCGAAGGGAGCGTGCTGTTATTCCCAGAGAGTGATCGTATTCTTTCAGCGCCGCGGTGATATGATCGATCACCTCCTGCCATAATTGTCCCACGTTTTCCACGAATGAACTGATTATCTTGTCCGTCTTCCTTTCAATAAGACGGCGGTATCGGCGGTAAAACCAGAACCCGAGCAACAGGTTTATGAGCGCGTAACTCCCCAGTGCAGCCAGGCCAGCCGGACTAAAAAGATTATAAAAGGCGGTTAGGATAAAATTCAGCATGTGCGCCAATGTGGGATTTTCGAAAAGGCCCTGCCACGCGGTCTTCCCAGCAAGGGCGACAATCAAGCCAAAGAGAAGGAAGAGATACGCAATATATTGACCGGCGCGAAACAGCACATGCCGGGCGCTATGAAATGAGATAAGCCGGCTGTTTACCTGCTGTTCAACCTTCTCTTCGAAGATTTTCGTATGGTGCTCCGGTTTCAAAATATCCTCAACCTGCCCGGCCATGGTGCTATGGGCATTCCTTCTCATGATGTCGCTCATGATCTTATTTTTGAGATGGTCAAGTCGTCTCTGAAAGACCTGAGAAATTCGCTGAGTTGTGAAACCGAATGTAGTCTGTTCCGCTTTATTCCGGCTCTTTGCCCGATATTTCCATTGCTGTATGAGGGCGGCCACACCGTAGCCCGGCCCTGTCAATATGGAGATATTGTCTATCTTCGATCGTATCTCGGAACGGATGCTCTCATCCATAATCGAATAGATATTTTCCTTAATAAACCCTTCTTCTTCACCGGGGGTTGCGTTTATCGTTGTTATCGTATGGTCAAGAATACCGTGCATGGTTTCAAGGTGAACCAGTTCGGTCTCAAATAATGAAAGGTATCGAGCGTATTCCGTATCCAGGTTTGCCGCCTTGATGTTTTTAATTTCTTTCAAAACTCTCTGACGAAAGATTTCCTGGCGCAGGCTGGAAAACTGGTTCCAGGAAGAGAGGGTTGGCTTGTCGAAGGCCTCCTCAGCGGAGATGGTATAGATGGCCGGATTGGCGATATCGACCTTGCGGAGATGTCCCTGAAAATCAGCGTGGACCCGTCGCATCTCTTCGAATCCCTCTTCGGAGCTTTTACCGTCAAAAAACAGATCAGATTTGTTAAGGGCGAAATAGAAATTGTGCTTCGACTTCGGCACCAGTTGCAGAAATTCATAAAAACTGCCGTCGCCGTACTTTGCCGGAGAGGTCAGCCATACAAGAATATCCATATGCTCCATAAAGCCGAGCACCTGCCGCCGGTGTTCCGACAAGAGGCTGTCATAATCGGGAAGATCGCACAGTATAATCTGCTGCGCGGCCTCACTGGTGTGGGTAAATTCCTGCCAGGCTATTTCCGAATCAGGTGCAAAGGGCAGCGGGGTATCGTTGTGGCGATATATTAAGATCGCGTCGGTGTGGGGCCTGCGATGGCTCGCGGACGCGATGGGAGCCCCGGCAAGGGCGTTCATGAGGGTTGACTTGCCCACGCCTGTTCCCCCCAGCAATCCAACCACGAGGTACCTTTGTTCCACGGCATCGAGCTTGTCGAGGAGCGACTGAGCCTTCTGCACGATCTGTTGCCGCTCGTCATTTGAGAGACTGACGAGCTCCGTCGTCTGGGCGATGTTCCGGGCTTTCAGGATGCTGTCGCGCAGCTGTATACAGGAATCGTTCATCCTCTAATCTCCCAACTGAGCCTTGAGATCTTGCAGCCCTTTGATCGTTTCATCCGGGATCATAAGCGGCTCCAGACAGGACAGATACCGTTGCTTCTGTTCTTCCAGTATATCCAGAATTCCCTCCTTGTACTGTTTGTCAAGTTCACGGGCGATGTTCTGAATTTCGTGAAACGCGAAGAGATTGACAGAGCCTTTCGTAACGAGGGGTGCCAGAAATGAATCCAACGCCATTTCTATAAAGGTTATTCCGCCTCCGAGGACGAGCTCAAACGACAGGATCAATCCTCCCCACATAATGGCAGTCGAATAGATGCCCACCTTCTTATGGTTTGGGATCCCCCGCGCAAGTTCACTGAACTTCCCTTCAAGCCATTCTATAAGTCGTTCCTGTAGCTGCCCGATTCTGTCTTGAACTTCTTTATCGGAATAGGCTATTTCGTCCCCGCGCATCCCCCTGAAGAATGAAGAATCGTGATTTTCAGGCGAAACACAAGTTCAACATCTTTAACGTGCCCTTCCTGGAGAAACCGCTCAACTACTGACTGACGTTGTTCAGGTAGAGCGAACAGGTCCAGCTCTCTGTTTGTTTTTCCGATAACTTCATCTCTGTTATACCCCAGAGTTTTAAGAAAAGACTCATTCACATCTGTAATAATATTGTTTTCAACATTACTTATTGCCATGAGAGCCGGATTATTATCAAAAAGTTTAGTGAATTTCTGAAGAGACTCCTGTTCTTTGCTTAAATCTTTTGAAATGCCGAAGATACACTCTTCGCCATTCCATTTAAGCAC
>CAZOHQ010000264.1:0-3729 GCA_964579455.1 uncultured Syntrophaceae bacterium
GGAAATTCCACAGGCGATGAACTGAACAATGTTCTGGCCGAAGACAGGGAATCGGCCTTTTATTACGGCAAGATCATGGCATCGGAGTTCTGGCTTGCCACGGAATTCCCTAAGTATTCTGGAAAAATCAGTGCTATTCTTCGCAGTGAGAAGGTGAAGATCTCAGCGGCATGTTTTTGAGCGAAGAAGATCGATCTTGTACGACTGTATCAGATTTATAAAGCCGGTAATTCTAATAAAATGGAATAACATACAGAAAGAAGACCTGTTATGAGCGTTTCAAACGGGTGCGATCCTGTTAATAAAACAGAAAATGGAGGATGTCCAATGGAGGTGTATGGAAAGGACAAAGACCTGAACGCTTTTTTCGGGCTTGTATCCGAGAGGCAGGAGCGCGTAAAGCAGGCGTCGCCGTTGCCGGACATGGAAGATCCGATAGGCGATCTGTCGAGAATGCTCCACCCGGAAGGAATGCAACTCGTTGTGAGCGCTGTCAGGGATGAGACTCCTTCAGTGAAGACGTTTCGTCTTGAGCCTGCCGCGGGATCCGGTGCGGGGCTGCCGGTCTTTCGTCCGGGGCAGTACGTAAGTCTCAAGGCAAAGATCGGTGATGCATGGATAACCAGACCCTACTCCATTTCGTCTTCTTGCTGTGACGCATTATCTCCAGGCTATTATGAGCTGACGATCCAGAAAAAAGAGGGAGGCTTCCTCACGGGACATATATGGGATCTCTGGAAAGATGGCACTGTTGTTGACATGTCCGGGCCGCATGGGAATTTTTATTATGATTCCCTCCGTGACAGTCTTGATATAGTTGCCATTGCAGGGGGGACCGGAATAACCCCGATTCGCTCCATGGTCCGCGAGATGTTTGCCGGGGACCTTGATATGAGGATAACCCTGCTCTATGGAATACGAAGGCCCGACTGCGCGGTTTTCTCAAAAGAATTTGACATGTACGCCGCAAGAGATCCAGAGAGATTCCGGGTCGTCTATGTGTGCAGTGAGCCGGATAACACGTGGAGAGGCCCGTCCGGTTTTATAACCGCCTCGTGTATAACGGAGAATACGGGGGATGTGAAGGGGAAGACCTTTTTCGTGTGCGGGCCCCGGGAGATGTATGGATTCCTTGACAGGGAGCTGGAAGCGCTGGAGATCCCGCGAAGGCGGATCAGACAAGAGGCCTCCGGCGAACCGTTGGATGTCACGTCGGAACCTGAATTTCCCGGCGAAACAAAGGGCAGGACGTTTTCCGTTGTGGTTCGGATGGGAAACGAGGTCAGGACCATATCCGCAAAGGGCGTGGATACGGTCCTTGTATCTCTGGAAAAGGCGGGTATCGGTCCTGATTCACAGTGCCGTGCCGGTGAGTGCGGCATGTGCCGGTCACTCCTGATGTCCGGGGATGTGTTTGTACTGCCCGATGGAGATGGCCGGAGGGCGGCTGACAAGAAATTTGGTTATATCCATCCCTGCTCATCCTATCCCATTTCCGATCTCGAGATCAGGATTCCCCTTACCGGTGGTGTCATGGCGACTAGAGATGGAGGCAACTTCTGACGCGGGAGGAACAACGATATGAATGAACATATAAAAAACAGCCCGCATTTTGATTCCTATTACGATGCGGTGGTGATAGGCGCAGGAAATGGAGGTCTTTCCGCCGCCCTCAAGCTGGCCACTGAAAATGCAAAAGTTCTTCTGCTGGAGCAGCATAATCTGCCGGGCGGGTTTGCCAGCAGCTTTGTACGGGGACGTTTCGAGTTTGAACCATCCCTTCACGAGTTATCGAATGTGGGGTCCGCGCAGGATGCAGGCTTTATGAGAAAATTTCTGCAGGATGAATGCGGGGTTGATGTCGAATTCATGCCTGTCCCGGAGGCGTATCACCTGATCCTGTCCGATGAAGGGGTCAATATCAAGATTCCCTTCGGGATCGAAGAATTCATAGATGCAATCGCTACGGCAGTGCCGGGGAGCCGAAAACCCATTGAAAGATACATGCAGACATGCAAGGAGACACTCGGCGCCATAGGGTATATAAGCAGGATGAAGGGCGCGCCCGATCCGACAGTACTGATGGAGGAATATCCGTCTTTCATGGTGACGGCGGGGTATACGGCAAAACAGGTGACGGATACCTTTGGAATACCGGACAGGGCGCTGGACATGATATATCCGTACTGGTGTTATCTCGGCATTCCGGTCAACCGTCTGTCTTTTACCATATGGGCGCTGGTACTCTATAGCTACATCCTGAAAGGCGCGTATATCCCGCGCTATACGTCGCACGGCATGTCTTCGGCCATTGATGCGAGGATCAGGGAGCTGGGCGGAAGGACGGAGTACAGCACAAGGGTGACGAAGATCTTTGTGGAAGACGGACGGGTAGTCGGCGTGGGGACTGCCGCCGGTGAACGCATCGGCACGTCTTATGTGATAGCCAATGTGTCGCCGAATATTGTGTATGGCAGGCTTATTGATGACAGGAGCAAGGTCCCCGAAGATGCCTACCGGTTGGTGAATGCCAGGAAGATGGGCGCCAGTGCCTTTGTCGTGTATCTGGGGCTTGATGCCTCGCCGGATGAACTGGGCATCGGAAGTTACGGGTATTTCATCGGTACTTCCATGGATACCGAGAAAGCCTACAAGAACTTCTTTTCCTTTGAGCCGCCGGAAATGCAGGCCTCGATATGCCTGAACAGAGCGATCCCCGATTGTTCTCCTCCCGGTACCACCATTCTTTCCATGACCGCCCTGGCTGGACCGGATACATGGAAGGATGTCAGGCCGGAGAATTATGTGCGGTTCAAGCAGGAATTCGCAAAGGTGATGATTGACCAGTTCAGTGAGGCGGTCGGAGCGCCTCTATCCGACCATATTGAGGAGATTGAGATTGCCACTCCTCAAACCTTTGCTCGTTATACCGGTGCCTTCAAGGGAACCATATACGCCTACGAACAGGATCCGTGGGATTCCGTTGTGGCAAGATCAATGTCAAGGCCGCAGGAACAGTTTATCAAGGGACTGGATTTTGCCGGCGGATTCGCCTCGGTAGGGCCTGGGTATGAATCATCATTCCTGTCGGGCCGCATAGCGGCGCAGATGGCACTGAAAAAAATTACAAGATAAAAAAAGAAAAAGGAGAGGTACATGATAAAAACTGAGATTACTGAGATGTTCGGTGTGAAGTACCCCATTATATGCGGCGCAATGATGTGGCTGTGCAAACCTCCCCTCTGCGCGGTGATATCCAACGCCGGAGCCATAGGTGATCTTACCGCGGCCAACTATGAGACCGAAGAGGCTTTCAGGGCCGCGATACATGAAACACGCAGTCTTACGGATAAAGCCTTTACGGTGAGTGTCACCGTACTGCCGTCGCTTCGCTTCACCGGCGAGCATTACAAGATGTATCTTCGTGTCTGCGCGGAAGAACAGGTGCCAGCCGTGGTGATGTCGGGCGCTCCGATCGACAGGGCCTGCGGCATGGAATATATCGAGATGCTCAAGAAGGCCGGGGTCAAGATGTTTCACAAGCTGGGTTCCGTCCGCCACGCGCGTCACGCCGAAAGCGTTGGATATGACGGAATATTCGCCGCAGGTATTGAAGAGGGGGGGCATCCCCTGAATGACGATGTCACGACTATGGTGCTCACGCCGAGAATCGTCGAAGATGTGAACCTTCCGGTGGTTACCGGGGGGGGGATTGCGAACGGCAAAACC
>CAZOHQ010000265.1:0-3702 GCA_964579455.1 uncultured Syntrophaceae bacterium
GGCATGATTTTCTGGTCAAAGCGTCGAAGGAAATCGGAATCATAGAGAACCCTCCATGACTTTCCAATCAATTCCTCTCCACCCTCGTACCCATAAACCATGACATGCGCTTTGTTTACATAGATGTATTCCTGTTCTTCATTGAGGAGGGCCATCCCATCGACTGCCGCATCCATGGCATCTGTTCGTTGCCGGAGCAGTAGCTCCGTCTGCTTGCGATTGTTCAATTCACGGGCTAGTTTCAGATTACTGAAGCTTAACCTTGAAATCATATCAGCCAACTGACGGTAGAATCTCATGTCCGTCTCTACCCGCTCCCTGCTCCATCGGGGAACACGATCCAGAGCCGCGCGATATTCTGCTTTGTCGAAACCGTATCGATCAGCCTGCCGGTCGAACAAATCGTAATCGAGGACTTCGTCTTCAAAAAAGAACTGTCCCAGGTAAAGATTGCCCATGTGTTTATCGCCTATGAAAATGGGCGTGACAAAATCCCAGAGGTTGTTTTCGCATTTGTATCCCTTGATTTCCCCGAGAGGAACCCCCTGTGATAAGGCAATATCGCTCACTGAGCAATTGGCGGAGGTCTCGGGGTGTACGCGATGGAAACGGGTGCAGATATCCTGCCATCCCGTCGCGACAAGGATGTTCCCTTTGAGGTCGAGAATGGCAGCGGCACCGATCCCGGTCAGACTATAGAAATCGTCCATGATGGACTGGATGGCTTCGCTATCGATAATGTTGCCCAACTCGTCTTCTTCGACCTCATGGTCCGGCGTGAGGATACTCGAGAGTTTCGAGCGGAGCATTTCCTCACTCTCCCGCAGTGCCACCTCCGCCTGCTTGCGGTCCGTGATGTCGCGAACGAAAGAGAGGACGATTTTCTGACCCCTGTGTTGAACCACGGTGGTGTTGATCTCTACAGGTATGAGGCGCCCATCTTTGCTGATCACTTCAATCTCATCCGGGCCGGTGGATTTGCCCTCGTTATTGGCCTGGAGCAACTGGTCGGCCATGATCCGGCTCGTTTCAGTCAGAATGTTCAATTCCAAAAAGCTTTGCCCGATGAGCTCTTTACGTCGGTAACCGCTAATCGCTTCAGATTTGCGGTTGCCGTAAAGAATGGTACCCTTCAGATCGTTCAGGTAGACCCCATCCGGGGCATACTCCAAGTAGCTCCTGAACAGTTCCTCGCTCACTCGAAGTTCTTCTTCCGTATTTTGCGAGCGCAATGCCGTCAGTTCGTCTATAAGCTGCCTCTTTGTCTTATTATCATCTTTCATAAGATCTCCTGTGATATGGAATGATTACAATACACAATCCGACTCTCTCCAGAGAAACGGCAATAATATCCCCATATCATCACCCCTCTTTGTTACTCCTCCGGTAATGTGCAGGCCCGTCCCTTCAGGTTGAAGAGCAACCGCAGCACACTCTTTGTCCGCTCTCCGAATATCTTTTCGGTAAACACGTCACCGGCAACCCTCTTGGAAATTTCCGATATAGTGGGATAAACATGAACGGCACCTGCCATGGTGGAAAGCTTGACACCTCCGCCCAGTGCAATGATCCATTCGTGTATCAGTTCTCCCGCGTGCGCTCCGATAATCTGGCAGCCAAGCAGTTTGCCCTTCGTTCCAACGAGAATCTTGATTTTCCCCAGCGGCTCCCCTTCGGCACGTGCCCGGTCATTATCCGCGAATTTCTCTTCGAACAGATGATACTCGACACCCTCCTTCTTTGCCCTTTTCTCGTTGAAGCCAATGCTTGCCACCTCCGGATCGGTATAGGTACACCAGCCGATTTTTGAATAATCGGCCTTTCGAGGCAATCGAAGGACCGCGTTGGTGAGCGCGATACCACCTTCATAACCCGCGACGTGTGTAAAGGGTAATTGGCCGTTCACATCCCCGCAGGCAAAGATGTGCCGAATGTTCGTCCGCATGCGCAAATCGGTCGGAATGGACCGGGGAGTAAATTCAATTCCCGCGTTGGCGAGGCCCAGACCTTCAATATTCGGCTTTCTCCCCGCGGCGACCAGAAGCGCGTCACCCTCTAAAACGCTCATGGTTCCCGACCCGTTTGCCAGTGCTACCGTGAGCCTGAACACGGAATCATCATACTCTGCCTTTACCGCCTTGGTCTTAATGTGAAATTCAACGCCCTCCGATTCCATGCGTGCCTTCAGGATCTCGGCCAGATCGCCATCCTCCGGGCCGAGAATCTGATCCATGAATTCCACGACTGTTACTTTCGAACCGAGACGCGCGAAGGCCTGAGACAACTCGAGACCTATGGGACCGCCACCGAGAACGATAAGACGGGAAGGGAGCTCCCTCTGAGAGAAGACCGTTTCATTTGTCCAGTAGGGGACATCACCAATCCCATCGACGGGCGGGGCAACGGGACTCGACCCCGTGGCGATGATCCACGTACGCGCGGATATCCGATCTCCATCAACGTCAATCACATGGTCGTCGGCAAAGACGGGAGTTCCGAAGCGAACCTCGGCCCCCAGGCCGCAAAATCTCTCCGGTGAGTCATGATGCTGAATTGTTTCGATGACCGAATGAACACGATCCATGACGGCTCCCAGATTGACGGGAGGCAACTCCAGTTTGGGAAGCCCGAATTCTTGTGCCCTCTTCGCTTGGGCCCATACCCCCGCTGTCCTGATAAGGGTCTTTGACGGCACACACCCGTAATGCAGACAGTCGCCACCGAGCTTCTCTCTCTTTTCTATGAGAATCGTCTTTGCACCGAACTGCGCGCCTCCCGCGGCAGCCGTCAGGCCCGCGGCTCCTCCCCCTATGATGCCGAGATCATAATCAAAGCTTGCCATTTTTGCACCCCCCTCGGTGGATATTCCCCACAACGTGTTGCGGGGAACTTCAAGCTCTCTTTGGAGAAAAATTCAGTTATAATACAACAATCCTCTCGTTCAGAGCGAGATAGATTACATAGGGAATTCTTTGATTACAATTGGAGACCTGTCAGAGAAATTGAAAGTGCCCTCAGAATGAGAAGTTACACGATTCAGCATCGTTTACAATATGAGGTGTGGTAGATACACAATACAGGAAACTTGCATTTGTTTGCAATATAATTCTAAAATGCTTTGAGGCAATGGGGCCTGAATACCACACATGGATGGAACCGTCACACACCAATAGAATTGATGCATACAATTCTCATGACACATGAGGCGTCTGTCCGGCTTGGAGTGTTCCTGGGGCTGTTCGTCCTTTTAGCCCTGGGGGAACTTGTTTTTCCGCGACGAGCCCTCTCTGAATCAAAGATCACTCGATGGTTCAACAACCTGTCCATCGTATTCCTCGGCACTTTTTCCGCTCGTCTCCTGTTCCCCCTTCTGCCCGTCGGCCTTGCCCTTTACTGCACGCACCATGAGTGGGGGATATTGAACAATATAGCCCTTCCCCTGTGGCTAAAAATGGTCATCGGTGTAATCGCCCTTGATTTTATCATATATCTCCAGCACGTCATGTTTCACGTGGTGCCCCTCTTCTGGCGCCTGCACATCATGCATCATGCCGACATGGATATTGATTTCACCACGGGGCTCAGGTTTCATCCCTTTGAAATAATCCTGTCCATGATAATAAAGCTCCTCACGGTCGCATTACTGGGTCCTCCGGCCACCGCTGTCCTCATCTTCGAGATTCTCCTCAACGGTACATCCAT
>CAZOHQ010000266.1:0-3701 GCA_964579455.1 uncultured Syntrophaceae bacterium
GGGCCACATAACCGTTTCGAACGGGAAAAGAGATTATGCGTAAAATTACAAGCTTCCTTATTTTCTTGCTGATTTTCTGGTGGGGTTCCGCGGCCTGTGCCAAGGTGTATCTGGACATAAACTCTCCCGCGTTCCAGAAATTCCCGGTGGCGATACCGGAATTCAAAAATATGGGAGAAGCAGAGGTCGAGGGCAATCTCCCCGCATGGTTTGCGGATCAATTGTCCCGGTCATTGAAGATTACCGGATTCTTTAATATGATCGGCAAAGACGCCTTCCTCGAAGATCAAAACAGCGCCGGGATAACCGCCGGAGAAATCGACTTTTCCAACTGGTCCGCTATCGGCTCTGATTTACTGGTAAAGGGAGGATTCAGTTACGATGGCAAAAAGCTCGCCGTGGAGTTTCGTCTCTTCGATACTATTGAGGGAAAACTTATTACAGGCAAGAAATACTGGGGAAAACCGGAAGACAAAAAGTCCATGGTTCTCAAATTCGCTGATGAGATACTGATGGCACTCACCGGCGGGACCGGTGTCTTTGATACCAAGATAGCCTTTGTCGGAAAAAAGGATACCAGTTCTGAGATATATACGATAAATTTTGATGGCTCAGATCCCGTCAAGATAACCGACTATAATTCTCTCACGCTCCTGCCCCATTGGTCGCCGGATGCGTCAGAAATATCTTTCACCTCGTATAAGGACGGAAACCCTGATAGTTACATCACAAATCTGGCAAGCGGAAAGACAAAAAAAATATCCTCCTTCAGGGGACTGAATCTACCCACCTCCTGGTCCTCTGATGGCAAGAGAATCCTCATTGTCCTCAGCAAAGATGGAAACGAAAATATCTACATCAAACACCTCGATAGCGACAAACTTGAGTGCCTGACTGAGGACCGCGCCATAGATGTTTCTCCGGCGTGGTCACCCGACGGCCAAAAGATAGCCTTCGTCTCGAACCGCTCCGGATCTCCCCAGATATTTGTTATGGATTCTGAAGGAAAAAATATAAGAAGATTGACATTCGAGGGTTCCTACAACTCATCACCCTGCTGGTCACCGGATGGGACCAGAATCGCGTATGAAGGATCATCAAACGGCAGATTCCAGATATTTTCCATTGGAGAGGACGGAAACAATTTCATGCAGCTTACGTTCGAAGCCGGCGGAGGAGAGTCGCCTTCCTGGTCACCGGATGGAAGGTATCTGGCTTATTCTTCGATGAGAGGTGGCCGGAGAAGAATTTATGTGATAAACTCCAATGGCCTGAATCGAAGAGTGCTACCCGGCATCAAGGGGCTGGATTCATTCAAGAGCCCCTCATGGTCCCGTCACCTAAATTTATATTGAATTTGCAATTTTTTTATGCTTTATATAAACATCTGATTTATCAGTGTCTATCAGTGTCCATCAGAGGCACATTCGGAGAAGTTGAGCTTTTGTCAAAGGGGTGTTCGTGTATCCCTATTGTTAAAATCCTTAACTGACGGGCTCTCACTGCACGGATGGGCACCAAACTTTATGGAGGAGGAGGTTCTAATGAAAAGAAATTTAATTATCGTAGGTATGATGGTGCTCATATGCAGTTTTTCCCTGATCTTTGTCGGGGGATGTGCCAAAGAGCAGGCGGTAAGGGGCGATGTCGAATTGGCACAGGCACAGCCATCAGCAGAAGAAACTGCTCAAGCTCAGGCCAAGGCTCAGGCCGAGGCTCAGGCTCAGGCTGAGAAAGAAGCTGCCTTGAGAGAACAGGCCCTAAAAGAAAAAGCCCTGGAAGAAAAAGCCTTGGAAGAAAAAATGCTGGCAGAAGCCGAGTCATTCAAAGAGATATATTTTTCCTTTGATCAATATGACCTCAGTCCCGAAGCCAGGGAAATATTGAAAAACCTTGCGGACTGGCTGCTGGAACACTCCGACTTCGAAATAACCATTGAAGGACACTGTGACGACAGGGGAACGATAGCGTATAACCTGGCCCTTGGAGAAAGACGAGCGGAATCGGCAAAGGCCTACCTCGCAAACTTGGGTGTCGCCAATGCAAGGATAACCACCATAAGTTATGGAGAGGAACTTCCTGTAGACCCCGGGCAGAATGAAGCAGCGTGGATAAAGAACAGGAGAGATCACTTTATCGTATTCCCCAAAAAACAGTAAACACGGAGGGATCTTCTCTTGAAAAATGTTGTTGTTCTTTTCATAGCTTTGATATTTGCATGCACCGGGTGTGCAACACAGGAAGACCTTCGGCGATCTGAAGGGCATCTCGGGATGAAACTGGCTACCCTTCAGAAAGATATCTCAAAACTGGCTGCCATTCAGGAAGATCTTTCAAAACTGGCTGCCCTTCAAGAAGATCTCTCGAAACTTAAGGAAGCTGTCGGGAAAAACAGCGAATTTATAAAGTCGTCAAGAAAGGACCAGGCGGACGTCGGTGCGGATATAATAAACCTGAGGGCCAGCATTCAAAAGCTGCGAGGGGCCACTGAAAGCCTGAAGGTACAAATGGCATCCCTTGAATCAAAAAACAAATCGAAAGATCTGTATAATAACCTAGGTGATATTTCCAGCAGACTGACACACCTTGAAAATTACATGGGTATGATCAAGGGAAAAGAAACAAAAGAAAAAAGCAAAGAGGGAGAAGGGTCCGCCGCTGCTAAGGAGGAAACGACAACTGATAAGGAAACAGCTTACTCAAGCGCATACAGTATATTTAAGAATGGAAGATACGACGAGGCGAAAGAGGCTTTTCGCAAGTTTCTGAAATCCTTTCCCGATTCAGAGTATTCAGATAATGCACAATTCTGGATTGGGGAGTGTGACTACTTCGAGGGTAAATATGAAGAAGCAATCGTTGAATATGAAAGGGTAATTCAAATCTACCCTCAGGGGAACAAAGTTCCCAATGCCTTCTTAAAACAAGCTCTTTCCTTTCTGAAACTTGATGACAAATCCAGTGCCAAACTCTTGCTGCAGAGAGTTATTAAAGACTATCCCAATACAACATCCGCAAATGTAGCCAGGAAAAAGCTGGTTGATATCAAATGAATCGGTTACAGGTTGGAGTGGTTGTATCACGCGCTAACCTGTAACCGGTCAATCTAGAAATACAGGAGTGATCCCGGAAGGCGTTTGGAGGTCGAAGACTTTCGTATCTCCGTCTGATACGATATCGAGATGGAGATAACGTACATCAATGCGTACCCTTTCAGGTTCTATCACCTCTATCCGTATCTCCTTCGGATAGGGTATCTTGTTAACAATAACATGATCTTCAAATGTCACCCTGTAGGTGACCCTGCCATCATCGATGTCTTCAATCTTAGTCAATGTATAGTCATCAGGATTTACCCACAGTGACCGCATCCTTTTCCCGGACCTGATATCCACTCGGTATAATCTTCCCTCTACCTGTTCAGACAGGCTTCCCTCCATTACCTGGGGGGGCAATCCGGCAAGGATGGGCACCATGTCGCTTGGGGGAAGAAAACCCTTGAAGAACAAAGAGAGGTTTTCTCGTGTCGCTTTACCCACATAGAATTTCCCTTCACTAGGGAAAAACACCTTGAGAGATTCTTCGTTGGTAGAAAGAAAAAAGTCCGCCGGACCAAAGACCGGCATCGTCTCGACGCGAAGGGAAAACGGCATCTTCAATAAGAGCGCCATCTTCCCGGAATACTTTCCCTCATGAGAATC
>CAZOHQ010000267.1:0-3695 GCA_964579455.1 uncultured Syntrophaceae bacterium
TTTCATACGTATATCCGAGAAAATACATGGCCCTGTAATCATCGGGACGTGCTTCCAGTACCGCAAGGAACTGCTCGATGGCCCTGTTATATTTTTCACCACCGAAAAAGCATGCAAGTCCTAATGAGAAGCTCACATCCGCAAGAGAACGGTCTTGTTCCAGTATCTTCTCGAATTCTTCGGCGGCAGAATCATACCTTTTTTGTTTCAGGAGGGTCCTCCCCAGCTCAAACCGTATCTTGATATCGTTGGAATCATTCCGGAGAAAATCCAAGTACATCTCCACAGCCTTGTCATCCTTATTCTGAGACCTGTACAGAAGCCCCAGGTCTATCAACGCCGGCCTGAATCCAGGTTTGATGTCCAGAGCTTTCTGAAGCCATACCTCAGCTTCATCGTATCTCTCCACCGCGGCATATGTCTTGGCAAGGTAGTAGGTGCCCATCAGATTGGATGGATCAATTGTAAGGAGGCTGGTAAGCGCATCTATCGCACTGTTATAATCCTTCTTTTCACGGTAGAGAAGACTGAGAAAGAGATATGCCTCCTGTTTCTCAGGATCAATTTCGATTACCTTTTTGTATTCATGTATTGCATCTTCGAATTCTTTGCAATTGCCGTACAGGCTGCCCAGCAGGATATGGGAATCGACATACTCAGGGTTATACGTGATAGACTCTTTCAGTAACCTGACCGCTGCATCGATCTGCCCCTTTTTTATGTAGAGGGTAGCAAGTTCACTCATGAGATAGGGGGATTCCGGGTCAAACCGCAGCGCACTTTTATATTCATCAACAGCCTTGTCAATCTCTCCATCAATCACAAAAAGTACTCCCAGGGAGTAATGATGGTATTCATTGGATACAGGACTCTCTGCCCGCTCCTGCGCCCCGGTTTGTCTTTCATGGGGGAAATAGGTACAGGCCACTACACATGAGAAAAGAAGGATAATGATTATGATGGAGATGTTTCTTATGTTGTTTGTGGTTTTCATATTTTATTATTGATCGCTTCGCAAAGAATTCCGTCCCCTCAAATACCGTACCCGTTATCCAACCAGATCGGATAATGGCACAATCTGTATCTGCCTGTCACGGAAAACAGACAGCGCTTCGCTGATTGCCCGTATGGTACTTTCATGTGGATGTCCGATAATTACCATGGTGTTCCATTCATCCTGTTTCTCGGCAATACGATGTAAGATATCGAGTGTATCTTTAAAATCACAGTTATTATCAAGAAATATATCTCTCCTAGCATGCCGTAGGCCTATTTCCCTCGCAACTTGTATTCCCTTTGAGTTTTTCGTTGTGAGACTGTCCAGGAAAAAAAGTCCTCTTTTCTTCAGTTGCTCCAGTACTATTGCTACTTTTTCTTCATCTTCCATAAATTTAGACCCCATATGATTATTGACTCCTGATATATGGGGAACGTCCATGATATCTTCTTCCAGTTGTTCTATTATTTCGTCCCTGTCCATCCGGAGAAGAAGCACTCCTTTGCCCGGACGCTTCCGGGGATAACCATTGGGTTCCATAGGCAGGTGCAGCAGTACCTCCCTTCCTGCCCGGTTCGCCTTCTCGGCAACCGTTACAGTATGAGCAAGATGGGGAAGAACAGAAACCGTTATAGGGGCATCTATCTGAAGGAGGTCATGTAAAGATAATAAATCATGTCCCATATCGTCCATAACAATGGCTATTCGGTTTTCCGCTCCGGCCGCTTCGCTTTTCTTATGACTCTGCCCTGCGCTCTTAGGTTCCTCCCGGTTTTCTGCAACCGTTACATCCAACCCCTCTTCTTCAGACGGAATAGACACCGTTGCGGTCTGGCTGTATCTCCAGCAATAGAGAGAATAGCCCGCAAAAACTGCGGCAGCAAACAGGGCGATGACGCATACCCATATTACAGGAGATCTTCTCTCCGAATAAAAAACCCTGCCCTTTACGCTTTTTTTTGAATACAGTATCCTGTTTTTCACTCTGATATCGTAATCATACAGACACCCGACAAACTACACGCAAGTAAAAACCGCTTTATTCAGAGATTTTCAATATTCTCATATCTTCTTGAAGATATCCCAGCTTCTCAAAAGATCTATAGCGCTTTTCAACTGATTGTCATTCCTGAGATCTTTCATCTCGTTATCGGCCCTGTCGTCTCTCCCTTCATCTTTTTCACCTTCTATGTGCCCCTCCAGATCTTTTTCCCTGACTTGTTTGAGGTTGTCTCCATCTGTGACAACAGGTTTTATATATTCAATAACGACGTCGGGTATAATGCCCCTGGCCTGAATGGATTCCCCATCAGGAGTATAATACTTTGCAATGGTCAGTTTGACTGCAGAGCCATCCTCCAGGGGGACAATGGTCTGTACGGATCCCTTTCCAAAAGTCCGAGTTCCCAACAGTATGGCCCTTTTGTTATCATGAAGCGCGCCTGATACAATCTCCGCAGCGCTGGCAGTTCCACCGTTGGTCAAGACAACAATAGGGCATTGGGGTTCATCACCATCATCCTGGGCCTCATATACCCTTTCACTGCTTTTTGTTCTTCCCCTCGACGACACAATTGCCCCCGATTTGAGAAATGCATCCGACACCTTCACCGACTGGTCTAAAAGACCCCCCGGATTATTTCTCAAGTCCAGGACAAGTCCCTTGAGAAGTACATCCCCGGCATATATTTCCTTGAAAGCCTCATTCAGTTCATCCGCCGTTGTTTCCTGAAAATTAGAAATCCTTATGTACCCGATATCACTGGAATATATCTTTTGCTTCACACTTTTTATTTCTATAATATCCCGTACGATATCAAAATCTATGGGGTTGCTTTCACCCTCGCGAATGATTGTTATCGTTACCTTTGTTCCCTTCTTGCCACGGAGACTGTGCACCGCATCCAGTATGGTAAAATTCTTTGTTGTTTTACCGTCTATTCTGACGATCTTGTCACCCGTCCTGACACCGGCGATAAATGCCGGCTTGTCCTCTATCGGCGATACAACGGTAACCATATCATCCTGCATAGTTATAACAATGCCCAAGCCGCTGAAGGCCCCTTTTGTATCAACCTGTAGGTCATGGTACTGTTCGGCAGTCATAAAGGTACTATGCGGATCCAGTGATTTTATCATTCCATTTATGGCACCATGAATGACAACCTTTGGATCAACCTCCTCCACATAGTTCTTCTCCACAAGCTTAAGCACTTCATTGAACAGCTTCAGGTTCTTGTAGGTTTCACTGCCTGTCGCAAGAGCGGCATTGCCCCCCACCCATGAGATTACTATTGTGAAAGCAAGGAGCACGAACCGGATAAGACCACTTTTTTTATTAAAATTCATCTTCATATAAACCTCCAATGTATTATAACCGTAAACAGGCTCAAAGGGATAGAGCCTCTATACCGGTTAATTTTCCAATCATACGTTTCGACATTCGTCCTGTTTTTCGGTACAGCCCTCTTGTGTTTGTATCCTCACGAGTCTGAGTAGTTACTAACAGGCAAAATACCACTGAATAAAATGGATTCGGACCTTAGATTATCACCCTTCGCACCACCTCTTTTTCTACGGGTGATATATCAAGATGGCTGACAGCTCCCCTCGTGCGGCACTGTATAACGGTTTTTACATGAGCGGGTGCATCACTGTAAAGAGCGCATATACCGGCGGCCAATTCCAGATCCTCTTT
>CAZOHQ010000268.1:0-1084 GCA_964579455.1 uncultured Syntrophaceae bacterium
CGTAAAAAGTCGTCCCTTCCCCTCCTCTATAACATCCATCTATATACTCCTCCTTCTGAAAATATATGTAATACTAAACGTCTTCCGGTGGGTACATACTGTCAATGATATCCCTGTGTACCTCCATTACACGCTTCCTTTTCACCTTGAGAGACGGTGTCAACTCCCCTGTCTCTTCAGAAAAGGCATGCTTGATTATATGATAGTACTTTATCGTCTCAAACCTGCCGAGAGCACTATTCCTTTCTTCAACGTGCCTGTCCACAATCGCCTTGAGATCTTCCCTTTCGAGGAGTTCTTCGGGACTACTGAACTGGATGCCTTCTTCCCTCGCAAGCCACTCCGCTTCTTCGAGATTGACATTAATCACTGCCACGAGGTATTTTTTTCTGTCACCTATAACCACAATTTGTTCGAAGAGCGGATCCTGCTTAAAATGATTCTCTATATTCTGGGGCGCGATATTTTTTCCACCCGCAGTAATAATCAGGTCTTTTTTCCGGTCTGTTATCTTCAGAAACCCGTCTTTATCGATTTCCCCGATGTCGCCCGACATGAGCCACCCATCCTCGGTGAAGGCATTCTTCGTCTGCTCCGGCATCTTCCAGTAACCTTTCGTAATATTGCCACCCTTCATCAGGACCTCTCCATCTTCGGCAATCCTGACTTCATTACACGAAATGGGTGTTCCCGCTGTTCCGAACTTGTAATTATCGAGCTTATTGAGCGTGGCAGGAGCACAACTCTCGGTCATGCCGTATCCCTCGATCAGAAAAATACCCGCGGCATTGAAGAAATCGGCAATATCCCTGGACAGGGGCGCGCCCGCCCCGACCATCCACCGGGTACGTCCGCCAAGTGCCGCTTTCAATTTTTTAAACACCATCTTGTAGGCAATCTTGTACTTCAGATTGAGGAGTAACGGAATGTCCGCCTTTTTTTCAAGCAACTGACTTACTTCGGCACCAATGCCCACCGCCCAGTTGAATACGGACTGTTTCCACTTCGGCTGCTCCTTCGCCTGGCCGAGAATCTTTGCGTAGATCTTCTCACAGACCCTGGGGACGGCAAGCAATACCGTCGG
>CAZOHQ010000268.1:1094-3659 GCA_964579455.1 uncultured Syntrophaceae bacterium
TCAACAATCGTATTGAAACTCTCCGTATAGTGTGTATAAATTCCGACATACATGCCAAAGAAATGGCCCGCCACCCTCTGAAATACGTGACACAGGGGCAGAAATGCCACCAGCACATCCGTGTCGTCCGCCCAATTCATTTCATTAAGCGCGTCCATAACGGCAAATATATTGCTATGGGATATCATAGCCCCCTTTGGAGGCCCCGTAGTACCGGAGGTGTATACGATCGTTGCCAGATCCTCCAACGCTATTTGATCGGTCAGCCGATCAAACAATCCCGGATCCATGGCCTCAACGCCCCTGCCCAGATCCTTCAGCGCATCAAGACTCATGGCAATATCCTCCGACATGTCGCAACCATCGGTATCTATGACAACGATCTTTTCCAGGAATGGAAATTCGTCAATGACATTGTGGATTTTTTGAAAAGCTGCCTTGTCTTCGGCAATATAGATCTTTGATTCTGAATTGCCGATAATGTATCCAACTTCATGGGCGGGAAGGGTTACATATATTGGTATCGTAACGGCACCGATCCCTATAATACCCATATCGGATTCGACCCATTCAAGCCTGTTCTGAGCAAGAAGTGACACTCTGTCACCCTTTCTGATACCCAGACTGTAAAGACCGAGACCGATGTCACGGGCCGACTCATAGTATTCCCGCCAGGAAATACCCTGCCAGACCCCATTGAGTCGCTTTTCCACGGCAAGCCTGTCGCCATATCTTCGTGCCTGCTCCCGAAGTACTACGGACAGATTGACCCCCATTATGTTCCCTCCTTTTTTCAACACTCACGCCTCCTCACGAAAAGGAGGCGCCCCCCAGTGTTTACTTCTGTTTGATACCCATTATCTCCCTTGCTTCATCCGGCGTGGCGGGCTCCCTCCCGAAGATGGAAGCTATCTTAACGGCCCACTCGACCTGGTCGTAGCTTCCCTTTGCCAGCTCGCCATTCGGCACACGGATGCTATCCTCAAGGCCGACTCTCATATGCCCGCCCATCATGCAGGACAATGTGATGGCGGGAAGCTGTTCGAGGCCAACGCCACAGGTGGTGAAATTGGCGCCTTCCGGAAGCGCATTCACCATGGCAACAAAGGTATCCGGCCTGAAGCGCTGCCCCCCTGCGACACCCCAGACGAAATTGAAGTTCATGGGATCGGAGAACATACCCTGCTTCCCTATCAACAGTGCGTTGTCAAGTCCGCCCATATCATAACACTCGATCTCAGGCTTGACTCCGTTCTCCTCCATGGTCTTGCCGAAGTCCTGAAGCATCGTGAAAGTGTTCTCGAAGACATAGTCGATCAAAATCTGTCCCGAATTTCTGTCCAAGATACCGAAATTCATGGTGTTCGTATTAAGTGATGCCATGGCCGGCTTGACTGCTGCAATCTGCGCGATCCTCTGCTCTGCCGTTGCACCCATTCCCACGGCAGAACTGAGATTTACAATCAGATCGGGAGTCTTTTCCTTGATCGCGTCATGGGTGGCCTGAATACGGCCGATGTCAGCCGTCGGCATGCCATCGTCGCTTCTGGCATGGACATGCACCATGGCGGCACCGGCATCATAGCATTTTGCCGATTCTTCGGCGAATTCCTCTGGAGTATGAGGCACGGCGGGGTTTTGATTCCTGTACGTTCCAGCCCCAGATAACGCGGCGCAAATGATAACTTTCTTTTCTGACATAATAATTCCTCCTCTTTTCTTGAAATTTTTTATGCTTTGTGGATCTACCTCGTAACCACCTTCAAATTTTTCGGGAGATATGCGCTTTTCTTCATCCAGCGCCACACCGCCCTTCAACGGCGAGTTCTTGGACCAGAATAGTTACAAAGGCTTTCTATCTCATATAATGTGCAATTATAAGTTTCTGCACCTCGCTCGTCCCTGCTCCTATGGGAAAGACCTTGGCATCCCGCATGTATCTTTCCACCGGATATTCCTTCATGTAACCATACCCTCCGTGGATATGGACGGCCTCTCCCGTAACCCTGACCGCCATATCACAGGCGTACAGCTTTGCCTGGGCGGCCAGCATCCGGGCCTCTCTATAATTGCCCTGATCCCAGCAGGTCATACCCTTGTATGTTAAAAGACGGGCGGCCTCGAGCTCTACCAGCATGGTGGACAGTTTGTCCTGAATCATCTGAAAGTTGAAAATCGGCTGGCCGAACTGCTCCCTTTCTTTCGTATACTTAAGGGATGCATCAAAAGCGGCCTGGGCGATACCGATGGCAAGACAGCTCCACATAAAGCGCTCCACATCGAGACCAGCGAACATCTGCTTCAATCCCTGTCCTTCAACGCCACCCAGGAGATTTTCCTCCGGCACATGGCAATCCTCCATTATTATCTCTCCCGTCGGCGAAGAACGGAGCCCCATCTTTGAAAGCTTTTTTCCCACCGAATAGCCGGGGAAATCCTTCTCAACGATAAATGTGCACAATCCTTCCGGACCCTGGGCATATATGAGGGCAATATCCGCGATAGGCGCATTTGATATGAATGTCTTGGTACCGTTCAATATATACTCGCTTCCCACTTTGCGGG
>CAZOHQ010000269.1:0-3655 GCA_964579455.1 uncultured Syntrophaceae bacterium
TTTGATCATTTAGACGGAGAGATGATCATGCTCGATGGGAGGATATACCAGATAACAGGAGACGGCAGTGTTAAAGAGGTGGATGAAAATACCCTGACCCCTTTCTCCTGCGTCACCTTTTATAGGCCCTTGACTCATGATGAGATCGATCAAAAGATGGATTATGATGTCTTTCTGAGATGGCTTGGCAATCTTTTACCCTCTCCTAATCTGTTCTATGCGATTCGGGTCGATGGTCTCTTTACGCATGTCAGGGTCCGGTCGGTACCGAAACAGGAGAATTACCGTCCCCTGGTCGAGGTCGCCGCTGATCAGCCCGTTTTCAGTTTTGACAATATTGAGGGTTCTCTGGCGGGATTTTTCACGCCGTCCTTTATGTCGTCACTGAACGTCCCGGGGTTGCACCTGCATTTCCTCTCCGCGGACCGGCGTCATGGCGGTCATCTCCTTGAATGTGTTCCCAATAAGGCGCGTGTCGGTATTCAGTTTATCCATACCCTGGAACTTTCTCTGCCTATGAGTCTCGATTATCTGACCCTTGATTTCCAACGTGATGTCGATGAGGACCTGAAAAAGGCGGAAAAGTGAACGAGTAAAACCCGCTTCACCCCGGACAACCGGGACAGCGGTACGAACGTGCTTCGTCATCTCTCGCTGGCGGCGATGTCCTGGGACAGGAGCCGGGCGTAGCGGCCCAGCGTCCAGACCGACCGTTCGAAGAGGTTGGTTACGTAAAGGATCAGGGAGCGCTCCTCGGTACTGAGGCCCGCCTCCGATGAGAGGTAACTGCGGCGAATCTTCTCCATCAGTTGTCCCTTATCCGATGTGAGTGATGCAAGGATATCCAGATCGGTCTGATCGGAACTCTCGGTTGCATCAACGGCGGTCAGAACGATGGCATCGAGACTCTCGACGATGTTCATGGTGAGGCCGGCGGTTTTCCCCTCAGAAGGGGTTTTTCGCAACGTTTCTACAAGGCTGTAACAGTTGTCCTCGATCGCGGCGACAAGATTATGCCGGTCCTGCACGTTGAGGAGCGCTTCCGATGTCCCCAGCGTAAGATCCTGGCGGAACACGTCGGCGGTAAAGGCTTGGATTTCCTTGGAAACCTCGGCAAAGGCCATATGAGAGGCCTCAAGGGAGGGACCCTGATCGAGATTACTGCCCTCCCTCAGTTTGTCCAGATAGGAAGGGATCCGGGACAACAACCGGTATACCTCTTTTCCTGTAAGCAGGACTGCGGTTTCCGGCTCACTGACCGCGTGCTCATTAATGAACTGTATCTTTGATAGCTCCTCCTCTTCGAGGGGTGGCCAGAAATGATCGAGGAACCGAGAGATGGGATCCAGGATAAAGGATAATACAAAGGGCACCAGAAAGTTGAAGATCAGAACTACAAGCGCCGCCTGACGTGCGATATCCTCGGAGAGGAACGCGATGAGGGCCTTGACCAACGGGATGTCGGTATAGAGCTCGACATAAAAGAGCGCCATGAACAGGGGGATGCCGAATACGTTAAAAAGGACCTGTCCCATTACCGACTGTTTGGCGGAACCAGTGAGGCTCAATGAGAGCACATAGGTCGTCACGCTCGATCCCAGATGAGCCCCGTAGATGATCATAAGGGTCTGGTCAATGGTAAAGAGGCCCGATTTGGTCATGGCGACGGCGATGATGATGATCCCCATGGCGGTCTGCGAGACGAAGGCCAGTACCGCCCCAATCAGAAAGGTGAGGAGGTAGGAACTTCTCGTATTGTAGAGAAGGGTCTTGATCCAGTGGGTCTCGGCGATGGGCGACGCCCCGGTTCCCAGCATGTTCAGACCGAGAAAGAGGAGCGATATGCCGAAGAGCGCTCCCAGCACATGACGAAATTGTTTCGGCCTTTCAAAGGCGTAGCAGATTCCTGAGATGCCAAGCAGGACAAGGACGACATTCTGGATGTCGAGGACGGCAAGCAGGACAAGGGTGGAACACCCGGCATTTGCCCAGAAAATAATGGGGAGGGATTTGCGCACAGTCAAAAGGCCGCTCGAAATCAGGCTTGCCACGATGAAGGCTGCGACCGACGTGCTCTGGGTGATGAATCCTGAAAGGGCACCCCATATCCCGGCGACCATGCCCCTGTCGGTAAATCGGGAAATCGTCAGCTTGAGCCTTCTGCTGGTCATCAGCTTGAGGTTGCTGCTGACCATCCGGATGCCGACGAAGAAGAGTCCCAGGCCTCCGAGAAGCAGCGCGATAGAGTGATTGATCATCGGGTCTCACCGTGGGTGTTTTCGGGAACCTGGGTCACGATACGACATGCAGGTTGTGTCTTTCCCTATCCCATGAAGCTTTTCTACTATATCTTGTATGCAATTGCAAAACAGCTTTTCACAATACAACGGTCTCAGATTGTTGTAAGGGGCCAATGCATGTAACCTTTCTGGGAGAACGAGGCTCATTGTTAAGATTGTTCTTGCATTTTTCCACGGATGTTATTACATCGAAGCAGCGATAGAATCGCAGGAGGACCTAAATGGAATTATCCGCGAAAAAGGAACAGAAGGGTATCGTTATTGATATCAAAGGTCGGATGGATGCCGTGACCTCGCCGGCCTTTGAAAAGGAAATGGATGCCTGGATCGAACAAGGCGAAACGATACTTATCATTGACTGCAGCAACCTCGAATATATAAGCAGTTCGGGGCTCCGCAGCGTTCTGACCACAGCCAAGAAACTAAAGGGTGTACAGGGAAAAATCCTCCTTGCGTCACTGACAAGTGTCGTGAAGGAGGTCTTTGAGATATCAGGTTTCAGCACTATCATTCCTATCTATGACTCCCTGGAAAACGCTATGGCAGATTTGTAGGCTGTACATGGAAACTTCGCTTCGTTTACTAATAATGATGTGGAGTCTCACGATTTTCGGCTGGAGGGATCGTGCATGGAGGCCTTAAAGCTGCCGGCAGTCCTCGAGAACATGGATACCTTTATCAGGTTTGCACATTCGGGCGCCGCGTCCTTCGGATTGAACAATAAGAGAATAACAGCGATTGAGCTTGCCCTTGAAGAGGCGCTGGTCAATGTCTTTACGCATGCCTACCAGGAAAGGTGCGGTCTCGTGGAGGTCCGCCTCGGACACCGTAATGAAAAAGAGTTCGTTATAGAGATTATTGATGAAGGTGTTCCCTTTGATCCCCTGTCCCGTTCTGATCCCGATGTTACACTGGGGGTTGAAGAGAGGACGATCGGCGGTCTGGGGATTCTTCTCATCAAAAAGATGATGGACCATATGGAGTATCGTCGAGAGGATACGATGAATGTTCTCACCCTCATTGTTTCAAAAGAGCAGGCAGACCATGATCAAACCTAGATTATTTTTAATGGTGGCGGTTTTTTTCTTGTGCATCGCTTCTCAAACATGGGCTGCCGAAAGATCCCTTAAGAAGGCGTCATTCATACCGCAGTGGGTGCCCCAGGCGCAGTTTGCCGGTTATTACATGGCATACGAGAAGGGGATATATGAAAGATACGGTATCGACCTGACCATCATCCCGGGCGGGCCCGAAAGATCGCCGTCGGATCTGCTCGAAAAGGGAGAGGCGTCAATGTCGGCAAGCATACCATTGTCCTGCCAGGCCGAGGTGGTGAAGCGGTAGCTGGATTGCTG
>CAZOHQ010000270.1:0-3623 GCA_964579455.1 uncultured Syntrophaceae bacterium
TATCTGAGAAAAGATTGATGGCGCGTCCGGTTACCACCCTCTGTATAACCTGCAAGACACAACAAGAAAAACAGGAAAAACAGCGGGGAGAATAGTTATCTTCACACAACCCTCGACTGCTCTGAGGGTGTTATCTCTTACCCTTACAAACAGCATACGTTTTATTGTTGTCCTTTAATCTCCATAGAAAGATGCCGTCCAGGCAGAACCTACATTCAAATGAAAAGACCGACCTTTCATATAGTATTTATCCTCTTCGTATCCCTTGTGTTTTGCCATCCGGGATTCGCATATATCCCCTCAGCCGAGCAGATTCTGCAACCATTCCTGAAGGCATACACGGGCCTGCACACGATAAGAATCGACATGGAAACCGTGCTATATGAAGATCTATCCGGAGAGACAGATATCCGGGAGATCAGGGAACAGATCCTGATAAAAAAGGGGGGGATGTTCAGGTCCGAAAGGGCTTTTTCGTATGGAGATAATATCCTGATACAGGACGGGAAAACGACACTCAACCTGGGCGTTGAAACGTCACATGCGGATGAAAGAAGAATCGATACCGTTTTCCCCACTATCTTTTTTCAGAAATCAGTGAATAATCTGTTGAACGCCCTTAGTTCCCTTGGCGTGGAAACCGGAGTTGTCAGGATCGACAGGATGGACGGGAAAGCCGTCTTCATTATAGGCAAAGACCTTGTGGCGGCACCCGGAAGTCAGCTGTGGATAGAGAGAGAACGAAACCTTCCCCTGCGATTCGTCGGGATAGGAATGTCCGGCGGGAAAAGGATCGTATTGAGAGCCGAATACCGGGATTATCACCAGGTGAGCAAACGCTTCTGGTTTCCTGAACGGATCGAGTACTACAGGGATGATGTTCTGTGGGTCGTCAGCACACTGAAAGACATCACCATAAATGAGGATCTGCCGGAAGCCCTCTTCAGGATATCGGAAGGGGGAAACGTCGGATCTCTTGTCACACATTTTCTCAACATCAAGGAATAACAGTTGTTTGTCAACGTAGCTGTCAGCATACCATCAGCGAAGCCTTTCACCTATGCCGTGCCGGATGGAATGGAAACGCAGATAACCATCGGCAAGCGGGTCCTCGTGCCATTCGGCAAGAGGAAAATGACAGGCTATATCGTCGAATTAATTCCCTCAACAGAGATAAAATCCGTCAAAAACATTATCGAACTGCTGGATACGGAACCGCTTTTCAATGTGGAGGATCTTGAATTCTACCGGTGGACATCCGAGTATTACCTGTATCCGCTGGGGAAGACCCTGAAGGCCTCTCTTCCGGGCGGGATAGACGTGGAAAGCAATCGGTGGGTCTCCCTGTCCGATAATCGCAAGACGGGAGAGGACGGCCTGTCCGCCCTTCAGCGCGAGATCATCAAGATATTGACCAATCATCCTGATGGTCTTTCCGTCAACAAACTGAAAAAAGAGACCGGAAGAAATACTCTTCTTGCTGAACTCAAAAGGCTTGCATCTCTGGAATATGTGACCCTGGAAGACAGGATCAGGAAGGCCGACGTCAAAAAGAAAAGGGAGAAACGGATACGGATGACGTCGCCTTTTCCTCAGGAAGTCAGATTGACAGAAAAGCAGCAGGCTATCTGCGATTTTTTGAACAGGCATGGCGAGGTCGATCTGTCGACACTGCGCGGGGAATTCAAAAATGCTCCGGACACGATAAAACGCATGGAACAGAAAGGCCTGGTACACATCTCCACACGGGAGGTCTACAGAAGTCAGGGCAAGACTCCCCAAATCGGAGGGGAAAACAAGCACATAACATTGAACGACCAGCAGGTGGCGGCACTCGATGAAATAGTTTTGGGGATACAATCGAACAGATATTGCCCCTGCCTGCTCCACGGCGTCACCGGAAGCGGAAAGACCGAGGTGTATCTCAAGGCGATCGAAGAAACCATCAGCCTGGGCGGCAGCGCCATCTACCTCGTGCCGGAGATAACCCTGACACCGCAGCTCATGAGCAGGATACGAAACAGATTTGACGAAAGCACGGTCGCAATCCTGCACAGCGGCATCGGGCAAAGCGCGAAATATGACGAATGGCGAAGGATACAGAGGGGTGAGGCACGGATTGTCATCGGAGCGAGATCGGCCATATTTGCCCCGGTCAGAGACCTGCGGCTTATCATCGTCGATGAAGAGCACGATGCCTCATACAAGCAGGATGATCATCTCGCGTACAACGCGCGTGATCTTGCGATCGTACGGGCAAAACAGAGATCGGCGGTCGTGGTTCTGGGCTCGGCGACACCTGGCATCCAGACATATTTCAACACGAAAAACAAAGATTTCAAGCTTCTCGAACTGACCCGGCGGGTGGCCGGGAGGGATCTCCCTCACGTAGATATCATCGACATGAAAAAAGAAGGCGGATCGGGGAACAAAGCACCCATCTTCTCCCGACCCCTTATAGACGCTATCCGCGGGACGCTTGACGCCGGCAAACAGACCCTTCTTTTTCTGAACAGACGGGGTTTCCACACCTTTCTCTACTGTCTCGACTGCGGCTACATATTCAAATGCCTCAACTGCTCCGTCTCGATGACACATCATGCGAGCGACGGGTCCCTTCGGTGTCACTACTGCAACTTCCGCGTAAAGGCCCCTCCTGTGTGCCCCTCGTGCGGCGGCTCCAGAATACACAGCTATGGCATGGGCACCGAGAGGGTGGAAGAAGAGACCATCGCACTCTTCCCCGGCGCGCGGGTCAAGAGAATGGACAGCGACTCCACCGCAAAAAAGGGGGAATACGAAAAAATCCTCACATCCCTCGACAGGGGCGAGATAGATATCCTTGTGGGAACGCAGATGATCACGAAAGGGCATGACTTCCCGGGCGTCACCCTGGTCGGGGTTGTGTCGGCAGACTCCTCTCTGAATATCCCCGATTTCAGGGCCGCGGAAAAGACCTTTCAGATACTGACACAGGTTTCAGGCAGAGGTGGGAGGGGAGATTCGCCGGGAAGGGTCATCGTACAGACCTTCAGCCCGGATAACTACACCATACGACAGACACAGGAGAACAACTATATCAATTTCTACAATGACGAGATTCAAACGCGCCGGGAGCTTGGCTATCCTCCCTTCAGCCGTATGGTAAACCTTATCATATCGGATACAAACGAATCCAGGATTACCGGCTGTGTCAAAAAGCTCAATACCGTTGCCAGAGATCTTGCCCGGCAGGCGGGAGGAACGATCTCCGTGCTGGGCCCCGCAGAGGCCCCCCTTGCCAAAGTCAAGGGCCGGCACCGGTGGCACCTGCTCCTGAAAGGAAACGACATACAAGCCCTCCACACCCTGGCCGGCACCATACTGGCAAACACTAGAGAAACCGGCCTGAGTATCAGGGTGGATGTGGACCCCGTGAACTTTATGTAACGCATGGCAGTTGCTTCTTCCCCGAACGTTTTTACCCACTCGCCGCGTGTCTCTGTTGATTCCCACAAAATGAAAACAGGATCAGACTCGTATCAATTTAGGAATCATAATTTGCCTTGACATTTACCATCTGATTATCGATCGTGCCTTTGCCCCAGTATGGATTCCCTATTTCCCTCGTATGCCGATATTGC
>CAZOHQ010000271.1:0-1241 GCA_964579455.1 uncultured Syntrophaceae bacterium
AAAGTATAAGATCTCTTCCGATAAAAGAGGAATACCGGCGGTGACCTTCAACCTCGGAGATGATGTCATTGCACCGAGATTACGGGAGGCCCTGGAAGGGGGCCTTTTAAAGAATATCTGTGTGGTGGGTCAGGGTACGGCCGCCGTAGCCGGTGCCGCCATAGCCGTCGCCCTCTCGCAATATCTGAGAGAAACCCGAATAGTCGTCGAAGCGAAGACATCTTCCGAGTTGAGCGGCTTTTCCCTTGAGGAAAATCTTGAAAATACGCTCATAATTGCCGTGACGCAGTCGGGAACGACAACGGACACAAACCGTGCCGTCGCCATGGCAAAGGAGAGGGGCGCCCATCTCATTGCTATCGTTAATCGAAGGCAGTCGGATATTACCCATGTGACGGACGGAGTCTTTTATACCAGTGACGGACGGGATATTGAGATGTCGGTGGCATCGACAAAGGCCTTTTATTCCCAGATCGTGGCCGGCTTTATCCTGGCCCTCGATTTCGCGCAGATACTGGGTGCCATGTCGGACGACCGTATAGCTGCGGCTCTGACAAACCTGGAGACCGCTCCTGATAAGATGGACACCGTTCTATCGGGGAGCGAGAGTATCAAGGAATCCGTCTGGAATATTGTGAAGAAAAAAAGGTACTGGGCGGTTGTCGGAAGCGGTCCCAACAAGGTTGCCGCCGATGAGATACGGATAAAGCTGAGTGAACTCTGCTACAAAACCATTTCCTCTGATTTTGTGGAGGATAAAAAGCACATTGACCTTTCTTCGGAACCCCTCATCATTGTCTGTACGGCGGGAAATCCGGAACCCGTGGTCGACGACATCGTCAAAGACGTGGCAATTTTCAAGGCCCACTCCGCCGCTACCATTGTCATAGCCGACGAGGGGGAGACACGGTTTAGCGGTATCGCCGACTCCGTGATCTTCGTGCCTCGGTCATCGTTTCCCATATCGTTGATCCTGAATACCCTTACCGGCCATCTCGGAGGATACTATGCTGCGTGCAGTATTAACGAAGACGGAGAGGTCTTCAGGGAATTCAGAAGCAAACTATCCCTCAGGATCGGCACACTGAAAAGAGATACAGAGTCACTCTTTGAAACAGTAGCGGATACCGAACTTCATAAAATAATTGATGAATCTGATTGAAGGAATTCTAGAGTCCCTCAACGATTGTATCACGGGTCCATTCTTTTCTAGGGAAGAAGCGGAAACACATCTCAAGGGT
>CAZOHQ010000271.1:1251-3592 GCA_964579455.1 uncultured Syntrophaceae bacterium
ACACTGAAAACAGATAAAGAGTCACTCTTTGAAAGGGTAGCGGATACTGAGCTTCACAGAATCATCGATGAATTTTCTTCCGAGTTTCACGGCAGAAGAAACAAGGGGTTTTTCTCATCACTGAACGTTGAGGTCGCATCGGATATTACGCTCCTTTTAAAGTATGTCGTGGGGAAACTTCCCCTCGAGGATTTCTGGCTGGAATACGAAGGCAAAAGGCCCTCATCATCACCGTTCGACATGCTGGACATATGCCTGGGGAGGGCAATAGATGAACTTTCACGTCCCATCGATGCGATCAGGCATCAGGCAAAGACCGTGACGGTGGGAACAAGCAGGAAGGGTGAGATGCAGAGGGGCATCCTCTTTGACTTCCTGAAAGGGCTGGGTTTCTCGCTTGAGAATCTTACCAGCTACGACGGAGTTACCTTCAGGAGACTCCAGAAAGCCCTCTCGGATATAAGAGGTTACACCCTCTACGACATCAGCGATCTCAATTATGACGGAAAACCGACGGAATTTACCACCATATCTATCAATACAAGGGGCGGCATTTCCCTCGAGATGAAATCACGGGTGGAGGGAAAACCGGGACCGCTCAAGGGAACGAAGCGGAATATCATCAATATCGGTGAGGTCTATGCCGGTCTCGGGAAGACCGACCAGTCCCCTATCGTGATTATCCCTCTCTTGGGCACGGATCACCGGATACGTCATATTATGCTCCTCCATGTGGATTTCAAGGGTGATCTGACTGCCGTGGAAAAGAAAGATGTCCTGGGGAATAAATGTAACAAGATCAGGAACCTTATTAACGAATATGACGTTCCTTGGAATGATCGATATCTGGATGAAATCCCGATAGAATCTCTTCTCGGCGAGGGCGTTGACGTTATTGTCGCGAAGCTCATGAAATCCCGGTATGGTGATACACGATGAAGGGAATGGTTTCAATCATAGATTACGGGGCGGGCAATCTCAGGTCGGTAAGACGGGCTTTGCTTCACCTTGGAGTGCCCTGCAGGATTACCGACAAACCGCTGGAGATACTCTCCTCGGACAGGGTCATCTTTCCCGGCGTCGGGGCCGCCGGGCAGGCCATGGAGGTCATCAAATCGCGGGGCCTGGATAAGGTGATTCGAGAGGTGGCGGATAACGGCATTCCCTTTCTCGGAATCTGCCTCGGCGCGCAGATTATTCTCGGGCAAAGCGAGGAGGACGATACGCATTGTCTGAATCTTATACCGGGGAGGGTGAAGCGCTTTTCCGATCCGAAGCGCAAGATCCCTCATATGGGATGGAATACCGTCATAAAGAACCGGAATCACCCCCTGCTTGACGGTATTGATTCGAGGGCACAGTTTTACTTCGTCCATTCCTATTACCCGGAACCGGAAATGGATGACCATATCATTGCAACAACAGAATACGGGCTAACCTTTGCCTCGATCATCGGAAGGGATAACGTGGTGGCCACCCAGTTTCATCTCGAAAAGAGCGGCGGCTTCGGCCTGTCAATCCTGAAAAATTTCAGCACATGGGACGGTACGGTGCTTTCATGCTGAGCAAACGAATAATCATCTGTCTCGATGTGAGAGATGGCAAGACCACAAAGGGCATACAGTTCAAGGGGAATGTCGATATCGGCGACCCCGTGGATATGGCCAGGCAGTACTATGAACAGGGAGTTGACGAGCTTGTCTTTTACGACATCACGGCTTCGTCCGATGACCGGGGAATCATCATAGATGTGGTGAACCGGGTGGCACAGAACATATTCATACCCTTTTCCGTGGGGGGAGGCATCCGTGACGTGAGTGATATGTACCGGGTACTCGATGCGGGAGCGGAGAAAATCAGTGTCAATACGGCGGCGGTCTTGAATCCCGGCCTGATCTCCGAGGGGGCGAAGATTTTCGGAAATCAGTGCATCGTCCTGGGAATGGACGCGAAACGTGTTGAAAAAACAGAAAAGATTCCCTCCGGCTATGAAATCTGGATAAACGGCGGAAGAAAACCGATGGGGATTGATGCCCTGAGGTGGGCGAAAGAGGCGGAGAACCTGGGGGCGGGAGAGATCTGCCTCAATTCCATCGATGCCGATGGAACCAATGAGGGATATGAGATTGCGTTAACGTCCCTCATATCCGATGCCGTTTCCATACCGGTCATAGCCTCGGGAGGGGCGGGAATTCCTGAGCACCTGAGGGATGTCTTTGTCGAGGCCGGTGCCGATGCCGCCCTTATAGCATCCATGGTGCACTACGGACACTACACGGTCGGCCAGATTAAGGCCTACCTTTCCGGTGAAGGTGTGCCGGTCCGTGAACTCATCTGATCG
>CAZOHQ010000272.1:0-3576 GCA_964579455.1 uncultured Syntrophaceae bacterium
ACGTCTTGACTGAGTTTTCGTGCGTCTGTCTTTTCCATGTACGCACTATAACATACAATATCATTAAATAGAAGTATTTATTCGCCTAGTCAATAGTAATGTGTATGTAAATACAGCACTATCGGCGGTCTATAAATATGAACGCCAAAGCTATTGATATTATAAAAGTTATTTGCAGTAAGGTTTTGAAATGGGGCATTGAACCACGCAGGGTCACAAAAAAAAACAGCCCCGTCTTTCTTTTCGAAAAACAGGGCTTCAGATGATCAGGCCATAATCCCCACCTCGGGTACAGCTGTTCAATATATGCCACAATGTGTTCAGGATTCGATAGAACGTCTCGAACATTTAAACTCATTAAATTGATATGTCAAGAAGTTTTGTAAAAATGATTTTCCCTTGATTCAGCTGTAAGTCGAACCAAACCATTTCCGGGTTTTCTACCCCTCCAGTCCTTCTATCAGAGCCATGACATTGTGCCCCAGAACCCGGTAATTGTAGCCTCCCTCCAGTATAGCGAAGCAGCCTCCGCCGCTTTTCCGGCTGGCGGTACGAACCATCCGTCCCATCTCCCGGTAATTATCTGTAGAGAGGACGCCGCCCCAATCTTCCTGATGATTATCAAAACCGGCTGAGATCCCAATAATGTCGGCATCGTCAGGAAGCATTTCCTCTACATGTTTGAGATATTTGTTGGGATCGGATTCTTGAGGGTTGTATATGGTTACATAGTCGGAATTACCCAGTATGTTTACGGTTCCATCACCGAAATGGAGGTCAAAGTCCAGAATGAATGCCTTATTTATCCTGTTTTCTCTCTTCAATTTTGATATGGCAATAGCCATATTGTTAAAGAAACAAAAGCCCCAGGAGCTGTTCGCGGATGCATGATGTCCCGGAGGTCTGATAAGGGCAAAGCAGGGTTCGACAAGACCGTTGAAGGCTGCCTGAATTGCGCCCCCTGCCGCGAGGGCAGCTATATCGTAAAGACCCTGGCTTCTCACATGAGCCACATGATTATCCGTGTGGCAGGCAAGAATATCCTCTTCATCGGCAGGAATCGCGTCAATACATTCAACCCTGTCTTGTATGACATTGATGGCGGCCTCCATCCGTCCATCGGCGGCTGCGGGATCGGAACAATATGACTCGTTAAAATCTTCGTGATATATAACTTTCATATCTTTTCTCTCCTTATGATATCTCTTTAATAAAGTTCAAACCGTACGGCAAGGGAAAATTGCGTATTTCAGGCAGGGAGACACGGGGCACAAAAAAACGCCGCCGGAAATCATGTCAACTTCCGGCGGCGTCCCATCAAGGCCTATAGATATTAGATTAGCGTCAGTGCTTGATCTCTATCTTCTTCACCTTGCTTTCTTTCGTCCTTGGAATAACAAGTTTGAGGATACCATCCTTGTAAGTCGCATCCACCTTGTCTGTCTCGACCGCATCAGGGATTCGGAAACTTCTCTGGAATGAACCATAACATCTCTCAATACGATGATAGGTATCGCTCTTATCCTCCGTTTCCTTCTTCTTTTCACCCTTAACACTCAACACGTCACCGGAAATAGTTATCTCCAGATCCTTCGCGTCCATGCCCGGCAGTTCCGCATTGACTACATACCCCTTTTCATTTTCAGAAATATCGAAGGCTGGTACCCAGTTCTTCTCCTCACGTAAAAGAATACCTTCATCCTCAAAAAACCTGTCCAAGATATCCTTTACAGGGTAGATTGAACCTGTTCTTGGAATTAAACTCAGTATATTTTTCATGTTATCCACCTCCTATATGGATTTCTTTCGTGATCATAAATTAAGTACGCCTGGCCTTTTGTCAAATCAGGGAAGCTCATCTCGATACATTCTTATTTACGTAATGCATTACGTTACTTATAAGGATATTGAATATTTGCGAAGCTTCCCTCAGTAGGCAAAATATGATATCCATACAAAGCACTATCAGAACAGGCAAGTAAATGTGGGGAACAATGCATATACCAGGAAAAATCAATTGTTATCCGCGGAATTTCCGGGTAAGGATAGATATCCGGTCAGATATGAGATGGTTCCCCTTTTCGGGTAATTGATACAGTGATAACCTTATTACCGTAACGATTGACTAATCAAAAGGAGATGAAGATGTCTGAAAAGAATAATCAACCAAAGCAGGTTCAGATTAATACCAGGGATGAAATGTCGAGAGGGCGTTACAGTAATAATATGCTTGTAACCCATAGCCCGGAAGAATTTGTCATCGACTGGCTTCTTAATTCACCGGGGGGGACGCATTTGGTTTCACGGATCCTTGTTTCACCCGGCCATATGAAAAGGATCGTGAGCGCATTGGTGGGCAATTTGAAAAAATATGAACAGAGATTTGGAGAGATAAAGACCGTGGAATCCACCGAACAGAAATTTCATTAGCAGGGACACAACATTTCATCCGTTCTCAACGGGTGTCATTAATCCAAGATGGAGGTTACTATCATGAAACACAGAAAGCTTCTTATGATTCCCGGGCCGATCGAGTTTACTCCCGAGGTAATGCGGGCGATGGGTATGCCGACGACGAGTCACGTGGCCCCTTCTTTTGTCGACTGCATGGGGCAGGCGCTCGAACGGATGCGCGAGGTGTTCCTCGCACCCGGTGGACAGCCCTTCATCGTTGCCGGTTCCGGATCGATGGCGATGGATATGGCTGCGTGCAACGTCATCGAACCGGGAGACAATGCGCTGGTGGTGAATACGGGATATTTCAGTGACCGTTTCGGAACAATTCTGGAACGCTACGGGGCACGGGTCACCCATGTGAAGGCGGCTATCGGGGACGCCCCCTCTCTGGATGAGGTTGAGGACGAGATCAGGAAGGCCGACTATAAGGTGTTGACGGTGACACATGTCGACACCTCCACCGCTGTTCTCACCGACATCAAGGGCCTGGCCGGGCTGTGCAGGAAGTACGGCATCCTGTGCATCGTGGACGGTGTCTGTTCCGTCGCCGGCGAAGAACTTCGTCAGGGGGAATGGGGTGTGGATATCGTCCTCACCGCCTGCCAGAAGGCCATCGGCGTTCCCCCCGGACTGGCGCTTCTTGTTGCCAGCCCCAAAGCGATAGAGACATTCAAAAACCGCCGGACACCCGTCGGGAGCTACTATTCCGACTGGGCCAACTGGCTCCCCATCATGGAGTCTTACGAAAATCGCAAGGCCGCCTACTTCGGAACGCAGGCGGTCAACCTCGTATGGGCCCTTGATGTCAGTCTCGAACAGATCCTGGCCGAGGGGATGGACAAACGCTTCGCCCGCCACCGCCTCATGAGCGATGCCTTCAAGGCTGCCATGACCGCCCTGGGCATGAAACAGATCCCGGTGAGCGCCGACAAGGCGGCCAACACCCTGACCGCCCCCTATTTCCCCGCAGGGGTGGACGGCAGCGTCCTCCCGCTGATCGGTGAGGCCGGCGTCATACTTGCGGGAGGTCTCCTCGCCGAAATCAAGGCGAAGTACTTCCGCGTGGGACACATGGGCGTCGTGAACGCTGCGGATATCCTCGCCACCGTGGGAGCGATA
>CAZOHQ010000273.1:0-3572 GCA_964579455.1 uncultured Syntrophaceae bacterium
CCTCTAACGCACTCCTTTCAAAAAGGCATCTCATTCATGCTGAATATCGCCAGCAACATGGATATAACTATAAAACCAACTATTAACCCCGTTGTAAGGATCATGGCCGGCTCCAACAGGCTGATAAATCTCCTGATCATATTTCGTACCACCTTCTCGTAGTTATCGGCTACCCTGAGAAGCATCTCGTCAAGTTTTCCCGTCTCCTCACCCACCGTTATTATCTGTATCGCAAGTGGGGGAAACAGACCCATATCATCGAGCGGTTTCGACAGCCGCTCACCCTCTTTGACCCTGTTATATACATTCGTCATGGAACGAGCTATCACCTGGTTGCTTACGATGTCCGTAACCAGTTTAAGGGCCTGGAGGATAGGAACCCCGCTCTCCGTAAGGGTACCCAGCGCACGCGTGAACCGTGCAACCTCAGACTTTTTGACAAAATCAGCGATTACCGGCAGTTTCATCTTATACTGATCTATTTTCAGACGTCCCGAGGGGGTACGTGCATACCGCATGAAGAAATAACAGCTTGCACCCAACCCGCCAAGGATTACAAACCAGTAATGCTTCAACATATTACTGACTCCGAGAAGAAACTGTGCTGTCGCCGGCACGGTCTGCCCCATATCCGAAAATATGGACGAAAATTGAGGCACGACAAAGGTGAGGAGGACTATGATTGAAAGAGCACTCACGAAAACGAGAAAGAGGGGATATACCATGGATGACTTTATGTAATCTCTGAGATCCTGGGAGTTTTCCAGAAATATGCTCAGTCGATCCAGCACAGATTCCAGCACACTTCCCGCCTCGCCCGCCCGAACCATATTGACATAAAAGGTTGAAAAGACACGGGGATGTTTCCCCAGCGCGTCCGAAAGATAGCTTCCCCCCTGTACCGTTTTGAGAATATCACCTATGATATCTTTGAATTTCCCGTTGTCCGCCACGTCGATCAATATCGTCAGGGCCCTGTCAACCGGAAGACCGGCTCCAAGGAGCGTGGACAAATCCTCGGTAAAGGTCACTACATCCTTTGTAGAAACCCTTTGAAACAACGAGAGACTCTGTGAAAGATCGACATTCAGCCACCCGTGTCCCCCGGCGGGCGAAATCCTTATCGGGATATATCCCATATCCTGAAGCATGGAGACCGCTTCTTTGGTCCCGGAGGCCTCAAGATTACCGCTGACAACCTTGCCCGTAGGATTTGTGGCTTTATATACAAAAGATTGCGTACTATTTTTCAAGCGTCACCCTCAACACTTCCTGTATGGTGGTAATCCCCTCCCTGACCTTCCTCCATCCATCCTGACGCAACACCTTCATCCCGTTTGCAACGGCGACGTCTTTGATCTCTTCGGTGCTCGATCTTGTCATGATTGCCTTCCTGATGCTGTCATTAACGGAGAGATATTCAAAGATAGCCGTCCTTCCCCTAAAACCGGTTCCCCTGCATTCTTCACACCCTTTTCCAGCAAAAAAGTCTATATCCGCCGCCTCATCGGGACTGACACCCATCGATCTCAAGAGCTTCTCCTCCGGCTTGATTATCTCCTTACAGTCAGGACAGATGACCCGTACCAGTCTTTGCGCCAATATACCCAGCAGTGTGGAGCTGAGAAGAAAATTTTCCACATCCATATCGAGCAGTCTTGTAATGGCTCCCGCAGCGTCATTTGTATGCAGGGTGCTGAAAAGAAGATGTCCCGTAAGGGCCGACTGGATGGCAATCTCGGCGGTTTCCGTGTCTCTGATTTCGCCGACCAGTATAATATCCGGGTCCTGACGGACAATGGATCGAAGCCCGTTGGCGAAGGACATGCCGATCTTCGGGTTGACCTGTATCTGATTGACTCCTCTCAACTGGTATTCCACCGGTTCCTCAAGGGTGATGATTTTCTTTTCGGAGGAGTTAATTTTGGCGAGGGTCGTATAGAGCGTGGATGTCTTGCCGCTTCCCGTAGGTCCCGTGACCAGTATCATTCCGTGGGGCTGTGATACCAGGTCCATGTACTCATCAAGGAGTTCTTTCGGAAATCCCATCTTTTCCAGATCAAGAATAAGCGTCTCACTGTCCAGTATTCTCATCACGAGGCTCTCCCCAAAGAGCGTGGGAAGGGTGGAAACTCTGAAGTCAATCTCTTTATCCGAGACCTTGAGCTTTATTCTCCCGTCCTGAGGAAGCCTCCTCTCAGCGATATCGAGCTTTGCCATGATTTTTACACGCGAGATTATGGCAGACTGAAGGCGGCTCGGAGGAGATTCGATCTGATGAAGCACACCGTCTATGCGGTATCTCACTTTGAACTCATTCTCGAAAGGTTCGAAATGGATATCACTGGCCTTCATATCCACGGCATTGAGGATGAGTCTGTTGACCAGTCTGATAACCGGGGCCTCCGAGGCAAGATCTCTCAGGTGATCCGCATCCTCTATGCTTCCGGCGGAGATATCATAGACACCTCTGTCCGCTTCTTCGATTATTGTTTCCAGTGACTGACTTCCCGCGCCGTACAACCTCTCAATGGCATCGAGTATTTCGTCTTCCCTGCCTCTGCGGACATCAACATTCAACCCGCAGGCAAGCTTCAGGGCGTCAACGACGTAAAAGTCCTCCGGATCAGCCATTGCTACCCTAAGAATATCTTTTTCGATCTTTAGAGGAACAAATCTTGACTGTCTCATGAACTTCACAGAGATGTTGTCTAGGACAACCGGCTCTCTGGGGTATTCCTGAAAAGATATGTGCATAACTTTGTTTCTCTCCACAAACAGTTTAAAGTGTTTCAAAACGATATGACAATCGTGATACGAATTGTCAAGCAAATACTATGCCCAAACACGCCGTAAGGCAATATCACAGATCCATATTATCAGGCATTCCTCATCGAACACGCCCCGTCAATACCCGTCGGGGTTTCGGGACTGCCTACGCCATGAGTCTGCACACATCTCGCATATACCCCTCTTTGCCAACCAGCCCATTTCCTCTTTCGCCTTCGGGGAATCGGCATAACACTCCGCTATATCACCCGGGCTGTTCACAAGGTTATCGACAGCAATCACATCATACCCTGCGTCAAGGAGCACCAGGCATGTATGGCTACCGACATATCCGGCGGCTCCGCCCGTCACCAGTATCTTTTTACTACACATCTTTCTGCCTCATAAGGCTAACAATAGCATATTTCAGGGGAATAAACCAACCCCGCAAACAGGATCGCATCGAAGTAATTTCCTCATTCGCTTCCAATCATTCGTTTCCAATTGACACCCGGGAACTACACGCATATACTTATTTTGAATAGAAACACATCACAAGGAGGAACGGAATCATGATGAAACGCTATTTTTCATTATTCACAAAAGCCGGAATCACAACACTGACTCTGGTTCTCCTCTTTTCATGCGCCCCCGTAAACCTCTACACAATCAACATGCATTACAGACCGTCGGAAACCGCTGCGGCCGGAGCTGACGACAATGGGAATATTCAGCTTACGGTAGCCCGGTTCATCGATGCAAGAAACATACAAGACAAGATGCTTATAGGCAGGGTGGTGTTA